>JAQCER010000583.1 GCA_027618625.1 Verrucomicrobiota bacterium | reverse complement strand
GCCGAAAAAATGGCCCGCGCCTTGCAAATGAAGCCTTTTGCCGCGTCTCGCTACGATCTTCATGAATAAACCAGGCTAGTCATCGAGCCCGTATGCGGCGCCAAGAACCTCGCCATCGTCATGCCAGAACGAAATCGTCATCGGTCGGCAGCATACCTCACAGTCGTAGTCGACAGAACACGGCGTCTCAGATTCCGCCGGTGCCTCGACCGGTAAGACCCCAAAACACGAAGGGCAGGTAACGTCAACGAGTTCTCCCATAATGCTCGCAACTCAATAAATGGGTCGATCAGCGCCGAATCCACCTGAGGAAGCCGGCATCGTTCAGCTGCTGTTCCATGGTGGCCAACTGCTGTTGTGTAGGATCGCTGATGGGCAGCCGGTGTCGACCGCAGGGGATTCCGGACAGTGTCATCGCAGCTTTTAGCCCGGCGCGACCACAGCTGCTCACGAGAATGTGGATCATGTCGACGGATTGAGACTGCAAATCGCGGGCCTTCGCGATATCGCCCATTTTGAAGGCCTCGATGAGTTCGAGGTAGAGTTCGGGAGCAAAGTTGTAGGTGCTGCCGACGGCGCTCTGTACGCCCATGGCGAGACCGGCGAGCAGCATTTCGTCCACGCCGAAGTAAACTTCCAGTTGCCCGTTTGCTGCTCTCCTGCAGCGATCGAACTCGTGGAGGTTGGGCGACGAGAACTTGATCCCGCGAAAGTTGGGAACCCGGCCGACGGCAGCTTCGGCAAACGATGTCATATCGAGAGCCACGCCTCCGAATGCAGGGATGTGATAGTAGAAAAATGGCAAATCGGGTGCCCCGGCCGCAATCTCGGCGACGACCTCCGTCAAAGCCTCAACAGATTCGGCGCGAAAGTAGCCAGGGGGCGTAGCAGAGACTGCATTTGCGCCCGCCGCCTGGGCATGCGCTGCGAGGTCGCGTGCTTCGCCCAGACTGTTGTGGCCCACTTGGACGATCACTGGGATCCTGCCGGCGGCAGCCGCCACGAAGGCTTCCGTCAGTCGCTTCCGCTCCGGCGTGGTGAGCGACGGGCCCTCGCCAGTGGTGCCATTAACGTAAATGCCAGCAACACCACGGGAAATCAATTGATCGACCATCGCTGGAATCGTCTCGAGATCCACTTCACCGGAGTCTAGGAACGGCGTGAACGTGGCTGGGATCAGCCCAGGGGTTGAGTCGGGTAAAAGTTTGGATTCCATAGGAACTCAAGGAACAAACCACAAATCCGCTGGTGTGACACGCTCGATTTATCGAGGCCTCGGGAGAAAACGGGCTTTGGCCCAATAGCCTTCCCTTCCAACTTATCTTGCTGTCCTGCCTGGGCGTGATCAAATGGGTGCGGTTCAGGGGCTTGTGTGTTATGGTTAGCATGTAAAATGCTGCATTCGAGTCAATACTCTGATGATTCCTTGAGTTCGGAGCCTGATGAGGGAGCTCCGGCGCGGGGGGTTGAGTTTGCGCGTGACTCGGTGAAGAGGGTGCGGCCGTCGCTGGTGTATCGGCTGGGGATCGGTGCGGTGGCGGCGACGGTGCTGGTTTTGCCGTTGCTCTATGCATCGCTTGTGCTGGGATTGATTGCGGCGCTCGTTTCGTTCGCGCGTCTGCACTTTCCGGAGTCTGCCCAGTATCCTTCGCTGCTGATGTATGCTGCAGTGCTCCTAGCCGGCGGGGCGGTTGTCGCGTTTCTGTTGAAGCCACTTTTTGCCAGCACGTCTGATGAATCGACAATGCTGGAGCTGCAGCCTGGCGAACAGGCACGACTGGAGAAGCTGGTTGCGGATTTGTGTGGCATTGTCAGCGCACCGATGCCAGCAAGGATTGCCGTGGACTGTGCGGTAAATGCGTCGGTGTCGTTTCGCCATGGTCTACGCAGCTTGTTCGGTGGCGACTTGATTCTGGTGATCGGACTGCCACTGGTGAGAAACCTGGACGCCCGTTCGTTCGCCGGGGTGATCGCGCATGAGATGGGGCACTTTTCTCAAGGTGCCGGCATGCGGCTCACCTATGTCATCCGGCGACTGAACGGATGGTTTCACCGTGCGGTCTATCATCGGGATGAATGGGATCGCTGGCTGCGTCAAGGTGCACGTGGCAGCAGGCTAGGGCTGCTTTTTCAACTGGCGCAACTGGGGATCTGGTGCGCCCGCAGGATTCTGTTTGTGCTCATGTTAGTCGGCCAGGCCGTGAGTTGCTTTATCCTTCGGCGTATGGAGTTTGATGCCGACTACTACGAGATCTGTGTGGCCGGAACCGATGGATTTCGTGAAACGACTGAACGGATCGCGTTGCTGCATGAAGCTACTGTGGCGGCACGTGCTACGGTCGATGAAAGCCTGGGCGAGGGCAGGCTGCCGGACGATTTGCCACAACTGATTTCGAGAATGGCCGGGATGACATCTTCTGCCGCGCACTCGCGAATCGCCAGGAGAATGACGATGGAAGGTGGTCGATTGCTGGATACCCATCCCACTGACTGGGAACGGATTGGCCGGGCACTGGAACTGCGGGAGGAGGGGATAGTGATCGATGGCAAGCGCCCGGCTGCAGAGATTTTCGACGAGATCCGGTCGCTTTCGCGGCGCGCGACCATCCAACACTTCGCGGTTGCGACCGATGCGGAATCTCTAGGCCGTGTCGAGTGGATCCTGGCCGAACAACTGGCGAATGCGGAAGAGCGATGCCGAGAGCTGGAACAGGCGGCTGATCGATTCGCTGGGTGTCGACTGGAAATCTGGGATGCCTCCATCCGGGCCGTTTCTCCCTCGTTGAATTCCAGCGATGATGTGGCGGCGCTCAAGCGCAAACTGAGGAAGTTGACACGATCTTTCAATGGCAGCGCGGCCCGATGCGGCAAGATTGCCCGGGCGATTGGCGCATTGGACAGTGACTACTCGACTTCGCTCAAAGGCAAGGAGCTGATTGCGGCGGGTTACTCGCTGGACAATGATGCACGGACTCGGGTGGCGGGAGGACTTGGACACCGGACGGAATTGGCGCAACTGCGCGAAGAACTCGCCGAGTTTCAGGCCCTCGCTTCCGAGCGGCTGGGCCTGGTTTTCTCATTGCAACTCACATTGCAACAGGAGTCCGGAGCTGGAAGAGGAATCGGTGCCGCCGGATCCTCCAACTCCGATTACTCGGATTCGAAAAACCTTCCGGCAGTTCTCACCTTCCTCGAAGCGTGCAGCAAACTGCAACCAACCGTCGTGCGACTGCGGGAACTGCTCCTCAGGCAAACGATCTTAATCCAGCACATCGAGCCCGGCCGTGATGGATCGTTCGAGTTTCTATCACGATTCCAAGCGAATGCAGTGCACCTCCGTATTGCGCATTGCGATCTCCTGTCCGCCATGGACACCGTCATCGATCCGATGAGCATATCGCAAAAATCTCCCGAGTCGGTTGGCCAATGGCTGCGTTCGTCGCTCTCTGTTTTAAGGCTCTCCGACGATCCGGTGTTCAGAGGATTTCAGGAATCCTCCGAGGCCTTGCGGAAGCTGGGCGTCCGCTACAGGCAAGTGCTGGGGGTGGCAGCGATAGCAGTTTTTGAAACTGAGGAGCGTCTGCAGGCAGCAGAATAAATTGCATCGCTCTTGGATGAAATAGCCCTAACCATCCGAGCCATGAATGGGCGGCCCAGGACGACTAAGCGGGCGTCTTCAATTGTCAATGTC
>JAQCER010000582.1 GCA_027618625.1 Verrucomicrobiota bacterium | reverse complement strand
CCGGTTTATTAAGCAATCCGTAATTTCAAGATCCGTGACATTCTCCCTGAATCAATGAGAGGATACGTGCCTTGCCTATGCGTGAGGTGGCGGCCAAACCTGAAACCCGTTCAGTTCTTCGAACCGAATGTAAGGACTACATTGCCCCCGCCTGAGTGAGGGGCGCCGAGACGCGATGTCGGGGGAGGAGTAGGAAACGTGACTGGCCCTTTGCCTTTGAATGCCGCTGAGATTGCCCAACCAACGAGGCCAGCTAACAGCAGGCCAATCAGTCCGACCACGCCCCAGAATACGGAACCAAATCCCGTCGGGGGAGCATCGGCTTCAGGACTGGTCGGAACTGACGCAGGCACGACACCGACGAGTGGAGAATCAGCATTCTCGCCGGGAAGATTCTCTTCGGGATCGAGCGTTTTGATGCGCTTCTCCCACCAGAGCAACCATGTTCCCAGCTTCTGGCAAAATTCGTCGAGCTGCAACCCGGCGGACTTCGCTTTGGAAGCGCTGTCGACCGCTTCCACCAGATTCTGTTGGAATTCCGATTGGGAAAAACGGCTGGTCAATTGGGTTGGAAAGAAGACTTGAGTGCGATCTGGCCGTCCGTGGAAGTAGAACACAAGGACATGATCGCCATCTGGATACCAGCGATTGAGCAAGTCGCTTCCTGAGATCGAAGGCGGGATCTGTTCTTCTGGCGAGAAAAGCAGGACATTGGCATGATAACGACACTCATTGGAATGGTAGGTAAGGAACCAGTCCGTGTCTTGCCACTCGGAGTCGGTGAGGAGCCGCTGGATGTCGGTGAGATACCTCTTCGGGGCAGCATCAAAATAGTAGGGGAGGTATGCTTCGGGAATGGCGTCCGCAGAGACACGCTTGACGTCAGGAAGCACCACGCGCGGATCCTCAGGACGCCTGAAACCGTTCGGTTTGGAGGAAGTCGGCTGAAAATTGGCACGGATCTTTGGGAATAGCGATTCTTGGCCAGGCCACAATCCGCCACCCAGAATAATGGGCTGGCCAAGATCGATCGCCGTGCGTTCAGATGCCTCCCATTTGGGAAGTTTGAGGTAACCTGTTGGCTTGGCGGTCAGGTATTCCTCAGAGGGCTCTTCTTCCTCGTGTTGGAAGGTCAGTTCTGGAAGTGGCAGATTCTCTTCTTCAGCCTCTTGAGCGATTCCATTTGGGATGCCGACGATGCCAACCAACAGGCTCCAAGACATCGCCTTCGCCAGAGCCAGATCCAGAGCCACGATGGGGGCTCGCGAATGGCGCGCGGCAAGGTGATCGACAGAGATCATAGAGTCTGCGCTGTGGTCTCCCGGTTCAATGCTTTTCCCGTGAATTGTGTCTGGTCGGCGCTTGACCGATGAACGGCACTCGCACTCGAATTCGATGAGCTGCCTCCGTATTGCCCTTTGCGAGCGGCTTTGCTCTTCCCCTTTAAGAGCTTGGAGAAATTCCCAAGAATTCCCAGTAGTGCGCTCCCGTAGTCCCCCGATTGAAGGTCCGGGTGCCCTTGTCGAAGCAGCGTCAGCAGCTCGTGGTCGCTGAAATAGGGTTCAATGAAGTAGCCCAGTGTCATGCTCACTGACATTGAGTTGAGGTCGAGTACGAAAAGCGCCCCATTTTCATTTGGCCGTGAGTTGTCCAGAGACGGGACGGTGGCCCGATTGAGCAGCCAAAAGGCGAACTGGCGGATGTCAGTCAATTCTGGAAGGGCACCAGCGTAGATGGCGATGAACAGCTGCGGGAACTGTTTCTCGAATTGATCCAGAGCATCCTCAATCCGTTGCTGCATTTCCGGCTGGATACAGTCCACGGCGTCGGTAAGGCGCTCAAGGACGACCGCATCTTCCCCGAATTGAGCATCGAGATAGGCCAGCGAGAAGCCGCAGTGCGGACACTGGCCAATACCGTTGTGGAGTTCTTGCACACATCGCGGGCACTTCATGAAAATGTTAAGAGAGGTTAACTATCAGCGGGTAACGATCGACACGATACCGGACTTCCAGCTTTTGAACAGTCTGAAATGCATCATTCAAAATGTAGTGGAGAGCACATGGTCTGATAGCTGACTGATTTGGAGTATCGATAGTGCTAAACCGTTCAATATTTGCAGCTTTAGAACGAATTTTGGGCAGAAAAGTCACATCATTGGTGCGCGGGGAATCTCGCCAGAAATCCCAGCGAAATCGCTTGCGTGGGGCAACTTCTCTGTGTCCGTTACGCCCCATTATGGGATCAAAGACCGACCACATCAGACTCTACATTCCTGGCCCGATCGAAGTGTCGGACAAGACGTTTGAGGCCCTTGCAACGCCAATGATTGGCCATCGCAGTAAGGATTTTCAGGCGCTCTATGGGGGGATCCAGCCGCAACTGCAGGAATTATTCGGCACCAGGCAGCCGGTGTTCCTGAGCACATCGTCGGCGTGGGGGGTGATGGAAGGGGCCATTCGCAATCTGGTGAAGACGAAGGTGCTGAATTGCTGCAATGGTGCCTTTTCTGACAAGTGGCTCGATGTTTCCCGCCGTTGTGGCAAGCAGGCAGAACCGCTGCAGGTGGAGTGGGGGCAGCCCATTCGCGCGGAGCAAATCGAAGCGAGAATCAAGACAGGTGAATTCGATACCGTGACCCTCGTGCACAACGAAACTTCTACCGGCGTGATGAGCCCGCTGGACGAAATCGGTGAGCTTTCGCGCCGATATCCCGATGTCATGTTCGTCGCGGATTCCGTGTCTGGATTCACCGTTGTGCCGACGCCGTTTGATGCGCTCGGACTGGATGTTCTGCTCACTGGCAGTCAGAAAGCACTGGCGCTCCCTCCGGGGCTCGGCCTTTTTACGGTATCAGATGCTGCTTTTGCGCGTGCGGAGACGGTCAACGATCGCGGCTACTACTTTGATTTTATCGAATTCCGCGCGAACCAGGAAAATGACATGACGCCGAGCACTCCTGCCATTCCTCATATTTTTGCGCTGCGTTCGAAGCTGGAGGACATCTTTGCCGAGGGCTTGGAGAATCGCTATGCCCGTCATGCTAAGCTCAATGCCATGGTGCACGACTGGGTATCCAGGAACGGCTTCGAGTTCTTCGCTCCAGAAGGTTTTCGCTCGAAGGCTCTCACCTGCGTCAGCAACAATCGTGGCATTGACACTGCGGCATTCGTCTCATTGCTCAAGAAGAACCACGGCCTTGCCATCGATGGCGGCTACGGCAAGATCAAAGGCAAGACGTTCCGCATCTCGAACATGGGAGACGAGACAGAGGAATCCATCGCCGGAGTCATCGCGGCACTCGATGACTCGCTCGCCAATCGCTAATGCCATATTGATCCAACACCTGTAGAATCGCCGCCTCATCTCATCGTGTGCGGGGAAGTCACGCCGAACGATGCATATCACATCGGCTCTGGTCACTGTCGGCGTCGGCTGCGAATCAGTGCCGCCCGGCCGCCCTGCCCACCGGTTCGGGTTTACGGCCTCGGGGAAGCTGGCGAGCTACTCCCTCCCAGGTGCACCGTCGGACGAGCACCGCATCTATTACATACATCTATTACATACAATGGGGGCGAGGCGCTGAAGGAGATTCGCCTGCCCGGCGGAACCCTGTTACAATTGGACTATGATGCCGCAGGGCGAGTGGTAGAATTACGGCATGACGACGACGTGCGAAGCTATAGTTAGTGCC
>JAQCER010000581.1 GCA_027618625.1 Verrucomicrobiota bacterium | reverse complement strand
CAATCCAGAGCGCCATCACGGGCGCAAAGAAAGAAGAAGCCGTGGATCCGACTGAGGCGGATCGAATGGCTGCGATTGGTGAAGTGACCGAAGAAACGGTGACCAAAGCCATCGCAACGCTGAGCGCCCGCTACGAAGAACAAGGCCACGCCTTTGTTCTGCTGGAACGGGCAGACGGCTGGCGAGTCTTCACCAATCCAAGTTTCTCCGTGTGGGTTCGTGAGTTGTTTCCGGGCAAAAAACCATCACGCCTCAGCCCACCGGCGCTCGAAACGCTGGCCATCATCGCCTATCGTCAGCCGATCACAAAGGCTGGTGTCGAGGCCGTGCGCGGCGTCAGCGTGGACGGAGTGCTGCAGACATTGCTCGATCGCAACATTCTGCGCATCGCGGGACGAGCCGACCTCCCCGGCCGTCCTTTGCTCTATGAGACCACCGATCTTTTTCTTGAGCACTTTGGCATCAAGTCGATCGATGAACTTCCGAATGCTGCTGAACTCCGCGCCGTGAAACTTCCACAACCAGAATCAGAGATCTCGGATTCTGGTTCCGAAACGACCGAGGGCTCAGAGCCACCGGAGCTGCTGCCCGAAGATTCTGGAGATTCCGAAGCCGAGACCGAGACCAATGACGAAGTTGATCCCGAGGAACTCAAGGTAGGATCCCCAGACAGCAACGACGGCAGCGACAAGGATTGAGCTTTGCTCATCCATCGGTTTAGTATTTCATCAGCACCCATAACCATGGCACTCGACGAAATCCGCGATAAGATTGATGCAGTTGACAGCAAGCTCCTGGAGTTGCTCAACGAGCGTGCTGAACTCGTTCACCAGGTCGGGGAAATCAAACGTCGCGAGGGACTGGCCATTTACGCTCCCGAGCGCGAGGAATCGCTCCTGCAGGGCCTCATCAAAAAGAGCAAAGGTCGCCTGCCAGAGAAGTCCATTCGCGGAATCTACCGCGAAATCATGTCGGCGGCATTGGCTCTTGAGGAGAATCTTAGCATCGCTTATCTGGGGCCAGAAGGAACATGGACCCACCAGGCAGCGATGAGCAAATTCGGGGTAAGCGTCCGCTACAGCCCACAGGCGAATTTTCACGACGTCTTCGATGAAGTGGCACGCCGTCGCGCCGACTACGGAGTCGTCCCGATCGAAAACTCTACGGAGGGCGCGGTAAATCACACTCTCGATCTATTTGCCGACTCTCCGCTTCGCATCTGCGCGCAGGTTCTGTTGCGCATCGAGAATGCCATCATGTCGAATTGCGCGAAACAGGACATCGAGGTCATCTACTCGCATCCTCAAGTCTTCGGTCAGTGCAAAAACTACCTGAACAAGCACTTCCCAAATGTCGGCCTCGTCGAGTGCTCCAGTACTACCAAAGCAGCGGAAATCGCGGCCAGGACTCCAAAGTCGGCAGCAATGGGCAGCCCCCTTGCCGCACAACTTCACGGACTGACCGTGCTCGAAAAATCGGTGCAGGACAGCGCCACCAATACCACTCGGTTTCTGGTGCTCAGCGAAACAACCTGCCCACCTACCGGCAACGATCGCACCTCCATCATGTTCTCCGTGAAGAACGAAGCAGGCTCGCTCTACAATGCCCTTCAGCCGTTCAACGAACTGCGCGTCAACATGTCGAAAATAGAAAGCCGCCCTTCCAAACAGCGAGACTGGGACTACTTTTTCTTCGTAGATGTCCTTGGCCATTGCCAGGATCCGCAAGTCGTCCAGTGCCTCGACAAACTGGAGCGCCACTGCAGCTTTCTCAAGATTCTGGGCAGCTACCCGAATATTGACTGATTCGCCTGGGCCGCACTGGAATAGTATTGTCTTTTCAGGTGGGTCAACTGCAGCAAAGACCGCATCTCCGCACTCAGATCGACGCCATCACATTGCAGCCCCTGCGCTTGAACTGCGGCCACGATCAGGCCCTGACCTGCGCCAACCACCAACCGGGCGGGCGAATCTCATGCTGGATGCGGTGGAGACTCGGCAAATCGTGATAGCCGCCTCGCTCCACCAGTTTCGATGCACTTGCATTTTCGTTCGCCGCGACTACCCTCCAGTTCACTCACCCCCAAAGAAAACTCGGTTAATATATGGAAAAAGAATTCACCGGCCACGTTAGCAAGCGTGGCAAGTTCCTCTTTAAAGAAATCAAAGGTGTCTATGACATCGATGACTTCATGCAAAGCTGGTCCGGCAAATTCGAAGTCCTCTCCGGTGAGCTGCCACAGCTCGAAGACGACGGTGAGCTTGTCATGGACCAAGGCCCCCGCGGAAACATCATCATCACCCGGATCCGTCTAGGAACCGAGGTGGTGGAGTTCAAGGGCGAAGGGCATTTGAAGAGTTAAGCGAGTAAGCCCGTCTGGCGAGGTGTCGGAGATTGTGCACCTTCCGTCGATTTAGGACTTCGGCGGGCAAGGGTCGAGCTGAAGCTCGAGCTACTTTTTTCGCGCTCGGGGGGATCCGGGCGATGCACATCTGAGGAAAACATCACAGCAATTTCCCCATCGCGATGTGCGGGATGCCGACCTCGGTGAATGGGTGTCCGATTTCGGAGTATCCCAGTTTCAAGTAGAATCCGGCGACCTCCCGTCGGGCGTGCAGGATGAGTCTGGGGAATCCGAGTTCGGTGGCGATGGATTCGGCACAGTGAACCAGTTGCGCGCCCACTCCCTGTCGTTGCAGTTCGGGAGCGACGGCGACCTGGCGCATGCGAAGTGTGGTACCCTCCTGCGTCTTGGAGAGTATCAGGCAGGCCACCACTTTGCCTGATTCATCGAATCCTGCGATGTGAATGTCGTGGTCTTCTGCTGCCAGGACGGCAGGGTCGAATTTGAGGCCGAGGGGGGCTCTCAGCAGTTGGTGACGGAGTTGCACTGTCGCATCGTAGTCGGGGCTGAGGTGTGCGATCTGCCGGAATTCGGGCTGGGAAGACTGGGCCGTCATGATTTGAAACAGAAACAGGTAAAGCAGGCCAAAAATGCTCGCCTGTCAATAGGGGGAGGGAAGGCTGGGAGGCTGCCGAAAATCTTCAACTCATCTGGGTGCACCATCACTTTCTTGAAAGACTTTCCTGGTGGACGCTGTAATATTGCGAAGGGAATGCGTTGCCCATGTGGTTTGGGTAGCGGAATTCCTGCATCGTTTGGTCAAGAAAACTCCACGCATATGAAATGTGTTTTGCGAATTGTAGTGTTGGCGTTGGTCGGGTGCACCGTTCTTTCGAACGCCGTCGCTCAGGAGGCGCTGGCTCAGGAGGCGGAAGAATCGAAGCCGAAGCTCTCTACCGGCGGAGGCAAGGTTTACTCTGGCGTCAGCCCGATCGAAGTGCGATTCCCGAATGCCATGGTGGCTGCGGAACTGTTGGGGAAAGAAGAGGGCGCTCCGGCACCGATCGTTTTCACTCCGGCGCTTCAAGGAACCTTTGTGTGGCGAAGTCTACGCAGTGGCACTTTCACGCTCTCGGAACTGCCACCCATGGCGATGCGATTCGTGGTGTCGACGTTGCCCGGCTTGCTGGATGCCGACGGGGAGGTGGTGCCGGAGTCTACGATTGGCAGCTTTGAGACTGCCGCCGCAGATGTCGTGGATCAGTATCCCCGCTACTTTGCCAGCCATGAACTTCCGCGTCAGCTCCAGGTGACGTATTTTTTCAATGCGGAGATCGCCCTTGAGTCTGC
>JAQCER010000580.1 GCA_027618625.1 Verrucomicrobiota bacterium | reverse complement strand
GGCTGAACCCGGCCATTCCCGAGGAGGCGCGCGAGGAGGCGCTGCGCAAGGTGCTGCGGATGGGGACGCCTTCGCTCACGCAGACGAACCGCGCCTTTCACCGGCTGCTGCGCGATGGCGTGCCGGTGGAGTATCCGCGGCCCGATGGCAGCATCGCGGGCGATCATGTGCGGCTGGTGGATTTCGACGATGTGCGGGCAAACGACTGGTTGGCGGTGAACCAATTCACGGTGATCGAGGGCCAGCACAACCGGCGGCCGGACATCGTGGTTTTCGTCAACGGTCTGCCGCTGGGCCTGATCGAGCTGAAAAATGCGGCGGATGAGGACGCGACGATCTGGAGCGCCTACGCGCAACTGCAAACCTACAAGGCGGAGATTCCCACGCTGCTGCATTACAACGCGGCGCTGGTGGTGAGTGACGGCTTGCAGGCGCGCATGGGTTCCGTGACGGCGAACCAGGAGTGGTTCAAAGTCTGGCGCACGATTGACGGGCAGCGTGACGCGGCACCCGGTTCGTTGGAATTGGAGACGCTCATCCGGGGCGTGTTCGAGCGGCAGCGGTTTCTCGACCTGCTGCACCATTTCATCGTCTTCGAGGAAGACCCGGACTCGGGCGCGCTGCACAAGATCATCGCGGGCTACCATCAGTTCCACGCGGTGAATGCGGCGGTGGAGGAAACGGTGCGGGCCAGCGGCATGACCGAGACCGGCAGCGTGTTGCGCGAGGACGCGGGCACCTACTGGTCCGGGCGTCAACGCGGCGGCAAGCCGGGCGACCGTCGCGCGGGCGTGGTCTGGCACACGCAGGGCAGCGGCAAGAGTTTCTCCATGCTCTTCTTCGCCGCGCGTGTGGTGCGGCATCCGGCGATGCAGAACCCGACGCTGGTGGTGCTGACGGACCGCAACGATCTCGACGACCAGCTTTTCGGCCAGTTCCAACGCTGCGCGGACATCCTCGGCCAGACACCGGTGCAGGCCAGCGGGCGCGAGCATTTGCGCGAGCTGCTGAACCGCGCCAGCGGCGGCGTGGTGTTCACCACCATTCACAAATTCATGCCGGAAAAGGGCGAGGCGATGCCCAAGCTGAGCGCGCGGCAGAACATCGTCGTCATCGCGGATGAAGCGCATCGCAGCCAGTATGGCTTCGGCGGCAAGGTGAATGAAAAGACCGGCGAGATGTCCTACGGCTTCGCCAGCAACCTGCGCGATGCCTTGCCGAATGCGTCGTTCATCGGCTTCACCGGCACGCCCATCGAGAAGACGGACGCGAACACGCGGGCGGTCTTCGGCGATTACATCAGCATCTACGACATCCAGCGCGCCGTCGCCGACAAGGCCACGGTGCCAATCTATTACGAGAGCCGGATTTCCAAGCTGAGCCTGAACGCCGCCGAGCTGCCGAAGCTCGACGCGGAGTTTGAGGAGATCACCGAAGGCGAGGAGCTGACGAAGAAGGAGAAGCTCAAGACGAAGTGGGCCGCGCTGGAGGCGTTGGTGGGCGATCCGAAACGCATCGCGCTGGTGGCCGCCGACCTAGTGGCGCATTTCGAGAAGCGCCTGGAGGCGATGGACGGCAAGGCGATGATCGTCTGCATGAGCCGCCGCATCTGCGTGGACCTCTACAATGCACTGATCAAGCTGCGGCCCGAGTGGGAGGCGGAGACTCTGAAGGTCGTGATGACCGGCAGCGCCGAGGACGGCCCTGAGTGGCAGAAGCACATCGGCAACAAGCAGCGGCGGCGGGAGCTGGCGAACCAGTTCAAGGACGCCAAGAACCCCTTCAAGATCGTGATCGTGCGGGACATGTGGCTGACGCGGCGTCCTTGTAAATCGCCCCACCGAAGCCCGCCGAATTTCCGGAGAAGGTCGTTTTGGTGATGCTCCCGCTGGGCACTCCGCTGTAGATGGCCCCCCCGGAGGTGACCGCGGTGTTGGACGCGAACGTCGAGTTATTGATGGTCAGGACCGTGCCATAGCTGAAGAGTCCAGCCCCGAAGGTGGCTGAGTTCCCGGTAATCGTGGAATTGTTGAGGACCAGTCCTCCACCATTAAAGACTCCCCCGCCGTTCCCTCCGGTGGCGCTGCCCCCGGAAATCGTCAGGCCGTCGAGGACGACTGCCACGCCCGAAGTCACCTCAAACACGCGCGAGGTATTGTTTCCATTGACCGTGATCCCGGCCACGAGCGCCGATGCATCGATGGTGAGGTTCTTGCTGATCGTGAGTTGTGTCCCGCCCAGCGTGATGGTCCCGCCATTCAGGGCGGGATCGAAATAGATCGCCCCGCCGGCCGGGGCATCCGTAATCGCCTGACGGAGCGACCCCGCCCCGCTGTTGTTGGTGTTCGTGACGAGGGTCGGCGAATAGCGCACCGCGAAGGGTCCAGCACCGATGGGCGGCACGGTAGTGCCGTGGTAGTATTGCAACCCGTCGCTACCGGCTGCATTTTCGATGCCGATCGAGTTCAGGTTCCCGCTGCTGCTGATGGTTTGATAATGAACCTCGATCCGGTTGCTACCCTCGAAAAGCTTGAACTCGAAGGTATCCAGACTGGCGGGTGCGCCGAGATCCGCCACTCCCTGAAACTGCACGATGAACCGGCGGTTCGGGGCGCTTCCGAGAGTCTGATAGTAAACTGTCCCATTCAGATGGGGGCCAAGATCATCCCACCACCCGGCGACGATGTTGTTGGGGATAGCCGGTCCTGGAATCGGCTGGCCGGGGTAGTTCGTGTTGCTGCCCCCAAATTGGATGAAGCCGTTGGAACAGACGCTCGTGACGGTGTAGGGTGCCCCGTAATAGTTGAAAGCGAACCCGATATTGATCGTTTCCGCCCCGTCATCCTGGGTGCTGACCGTGGACACCGTGCCCGTGCCGGAAATGTCCTCGAAATTGTAGCTCAACCCCGCCTCCGCGCTGTCGATCCATTTGTAGCCGAATCCGTCGGGTCCCCCGGTCGCCGCTTCGGCCCGGAAGCCGCCTCCCACGAACAGGAGCAGCGAGAGCACTCCCCCTACCCACGCAGGGAAAAATGCGGTGCGGGGTGTTCGCCGACACGGAATCCGACGGAGCGCACGGGGTTGAATGGTGGGACGCGGATCGGGCACTGGCAGGGTGGTCATGGTCACTGGGCGGAAAATGAATCGGAACGAACCATGTAGGAGAACGCGCCTTGGCTTGATGGGAAGCCGGGAGAAGAAAATCGGTGCATGGATTTGCCAATAGGGTTGGATATGCCAACCGCGTCGATCCAACAGGCTCGCCCATGAACTGGCGAACAATTTCGGTCAGGCCCCTGCGATATTCCGTCACTACCCGCACAAGCCCCCCGATCCGGAGACTTCAACGACGGATGACGAGTGTCGAAAGAGGCGCGCCGTTCCTTTGCATTCCTTGATCAATTGCCTTCTGTTCTGTGACGCCCCGCATTTGAAAAGTGTTTGGCCCGAAAGCGGGGTGCTTCGCGGAGGGCCGGCGTGTTTGAGTCTGCGATGACCATGGCGATTGGGAGGGAATCCAGACGTTTTCTACCAGTTCCGGGAACAGGCGACACGCCCGGATGACGGAGCCCGCCATCGGAACATCCGCCACTGTTCTCCGATCATCGGTCGCTTGAGAATGACCGCAAGGCTCGTTCCACTGACTCCCTCCCCCAAAAAAGACCACAGCCCACCCCGGCTTGCCGGGGTGGGC
>JAQCER010000579.1 GCA_027618625.1 Verrucomicrobiota bacterium | reverse complement strand
CGCGGGCCGCATGAGCGTTCAGGAAGGCGCCAAATACCTGGAACGGCCGCAAATGGGCCGCGGCATTCTGCTGGGCGGCGTTCCTGGTGTGCTGCCAGGAAAAGTGGTGATCATCGGTGGTGGAACCGCTGGCATCAATGCGGCGCGGGTCGCCACCGGCATTGGAGCGGACGTTACGATTCTGGAAGTCGACTTCGAGCGCATGCGCTTTCTCGATATCACCATGCACACTGCGCACACGCTGTATTCCAGTCCGGCCAGCCTGCTGCAGCAACTGCCTCGAGTGGACCTCATCATCGGCGCGGTTCTTGTCCCGGGGGCAAAGGCACCCAAGCTCATCACGCGTGAAATGCTGCAGGTTATGCAGCCCGGCAGCGTGCTCGTTGACATCGCAGTCGACCAAGGCGGCTGCGCCGAAACGACTCGCCCGACGACGCACACCGATCCCACGTTCGTCGAAGAAGACGTGATCCATTACTGCGTAGCGAACATGCCAGGTGCCTATGCCCGCACCGCCACCCAGGCACTGGGCAATGTCACCCACAGCTACCTTTCAACACTCGCCGACAATACGTTAAAAGAAGCCTGTCGCCTGTATCCGGAACTCATCGGCGGCATCAATTGCCATGCGGGAAAACTCACCTGCAAGCCTGTTGCCGATGCCCACGGACTGGAGTATGCACCCTACAGTGATTGATCAGATATTCGCTCCCCTGGCAGTGACAAAGTTCACCATCGCCCAACTCATCGCGCCCCTGGCATGCTGTCTCAGCATGTCATTGAGCACTCTGGCAGACGAGCAATCGGAAGCCGACATTTTGGCACTTGTCGCCAGCGCCCGAGTGCTGGAGACGCAGGATCTCGCCGCGCCCGTGAAAACAACTTCCCGCGATGGGACGGTGCTCTGGGCTCCGAATGCCGATGGTGAGACCTGGGATCTCCTGCACGTCTACTACCCGTTCTACGGCGGCAACAACACGGTCGTCATCGTTGATCTGGCGACGGATGAAGTGACGACCGTCACCACCGAGAAAGGCTGGTGGTTCAATCTTCCAACTTCCGTCATTGCGCCGAACGGAAAGCTCTTCATTTCTGTGCTCAAAGATCGCGTCAGTGAGGTATTCGAGTTGGACCAGACAATCGCTGTCTACGATCCGGCAACCAATACACTGACCATGGACGCGGTCGAGATGCCCGAGATTCTCGGCAACACTCACCCATTGGTGCTCGGTACCGATGGCATGATCTACGCGATGGGACACTTGCCTGGGAATGGCCCGGCCACGGCAGTTCAGATCAATCCAGACACGCTCGAAGCAACGTCCTAC
Organism: Verrucomicrobiota bacterium; assembly: GCA_027618625.1. GTDB lineage: Bacteria > Verrucomicrobiota > Verrucomicrobiia > Verrucomicrobiales > DEV007 > JAGROY01. The sequence continues at coordinate 2,368 of JAQCER010000579.1, read as the reverse complement.
GGCCCGGTCGGCCCCACGCATGGTGACCATGTTACCTACACTTACTCCGGCGGAGCGGACGATCGTTACCTTTATCTGGCGAGCGGCAAAGTTCCGTGGTTCCTCGTTGCCTACGATCGCCAGCAGGAAACCTGGGAGACATTGATGGAAAGCGATACCACCGACGGCTTTGTGAGCCTTGGTCAACAGGTCAACGGCGTCGCCGGATCTGCATGGGGCATCAAAGACACGGACGGTGCCTATTTCACCTTCTGGCTCCACGATGGAAAAGTAGTGCCGACTGAGGGCAACGTAGATCCACTACCTACGAGACAACCCTTCCGCTCTGATCCGCCACAACCAACAGTCGATCTCGGCTTCGGCCCGGATCTGAATGGCAATGTCGAGATCACCGTGCAGAACGCTGGAGAAAGTGTGCGCAACTATTCGTTCCAGGTGCCGACCTACGGCCAGCCGATTTACCGACTGCACGAACTACCGGACGGCTACGCAATTGCAGATTTCCCTGAAGCCCGGGTATTCGGAACGGCGGCGGCCTATCAGGGAAACTTCGCCTTCGATGCGATCCATGGAACGGGTAAGCATCTGGGGCTTCTGGGATTGAGCCACTATTGCACGACGTATCACAACGGCAAGATCTACATGAACGGCTATCCGTTGTCGCCACTGTACGAATACGATCCCAGTCGTCCGTGGAACACGGGCACAGTTGTGGACGGTTTCATGATCGACGGCACTCAGGAGATATCCAATCCGAAGCTGGTCGCCACTCTGGGCAAAAAGGAATTCGCCGGCACTCACAAGATGTTTGCAGCAGCTACCGGAGCGGACGATCGCGTCTATTTTGGCGGCAAGTGGTGGCGCGACGGCGATGCCGGTGGGCTGGCCTGGTATGATCCGGCGACGAAGGAAGTGGGCGGATTCTGGGAAGCGCTGAGCAACTATCAAGTCTCTCACATGGCCAGCATCGACGATGCGCGGACGCTCGTCCTGTCGACCTGGCGCATGGCGGATCCGCTGCTGGGAAAACCGACCCCGGACCAGGGTGCCCTGTTCACTTATGATACGACCACAGGCCAGCTCTCCGAGCCTTTCGCGCCAATCCCTGGCATTGTCGGCACTGGCCCGATCGTGGCCATCGACAACCGGCATGTTCTTGGGTGGGCATCCGATCCCGCCGACTCCGCCCGCAGCATTCTTTATCTCGTAGACGTTCCAGCCAGAAACGTGATTTACACCAGGGAGCTGCCATTCGCGATGCCAGTAACCCCCGACTCCCTGCGGACGGAAGCATGGGACTTCCGAATGGCGCCAGACGGAGCGATCTGGACATTTCTCGACGATGCCTTGACTCGTATCTCGCCAGCAGACGGACATATCGATGTCCTTGGAAAGGTCGCCCCAGGGCAAATCGCTTTTTCAAACGGAACCATCCTGCTGGGCGGACAGCCCCAGGTGCGATTGGTGAAAATTACACAGCCCGCCACACCACAGATCCACTGGCAGACGCCGGATCCCATTCGCTACGGCACACCACTGGATGCCACGCAGCTCAACGCAACAGTGAATGTCCCGGGCACGCTCAGCTATTCCCCTGAGGCCGGAACCGTAATGGCCGTCGGCACAGGAATTGAAATCGTCGTCACCTTTTTTCCTGAAGGTGCCGATGCTGCGCCCATTTCAATGACCGTGAGGATGGATGTGACCCCGGCAGCACTCACCATTTCCGCCGATCATCAAACTCGCCTGCCGGGAGTCCCCAATCCACCGCTGACGACAACGGTCAGCGGCTTCGTTAATGGTGACACCGTCGAAGATCTGGCATCGCCTGTCACCTTGAGCACGATAGCTGATGCGGAAAGCCCACCCGGCGACTACCTCATCTCGATCGGCGGCGCTTCATCGCCCAACTACTCCATTTCATTCGTGTCTGGCACTCTTGCCATTCTACGCCCAGGGAGTGCTGAAGCCGGAGCACCGAGTATCAGCGCGATCACCCGAGACGGTGATTCCTTCACATTCGCCTTCCGCTGGAGTGCGGTCCCCGGTGCCACCTACCGCATCGAACAATCGGAAGATCTCGTCACATGGACCCCCGTGCCCGGCCATGATCAGATCCTCTCAACCTTCGGCACGATGGAACGCACGATGACTGTTGGGAACACCGATACTTTTTACGTTCGTGCGGTGGGGATGGACACACTCTAGCAATCTCTATTAGTTTAATCGTATTCGGGCGGTCATCCGCTGGACGTGGCAATAAAACTGCTTCATGTTAAAGCTGATTTTTATTTATGAAATATCCAACGTACCACCGCCGTCCAGGGACAGCCACCATCGCAAGCTTAGCGCTGTTGCTGTCCACTCC
>JAQCER010000578.1 GCA_027618625.1 Verrucomicrobiota bacterium | reverse complement strand
AATCGGTGGCCTTCCGCAGGGCCCGATGTGAACTCGATGTAGTAGCGGGCGCTGTCGTCCAGCAATCCACTCACACTTCCCGCCACTGTTGTCACTGACTGCACCGCCTGGCTGGCGACCTTCCCCGAATACGCGGCCTTCTGAGTGAATGCATTGCCGTGAGTTCGATAGCCTGGCTGAATCGCAGTCGATCTCCAGCCCATGGGCAGGCTGTAGCTGACCGCGCTTGGATTTGCCAACACGACTTTCAATCGCAGATAGCCTTCACTGGCGCTCAAGCCCGATTGGTGCTGCAGTCCAGAGTAGGCCACCCGCTCTTTGCCCGCACCTGCGGAGGTGACCGAGGGATCGACACTTACATTGCTCCATTGGGAAAGATCCGGACTGCGCTCCAGGATCCAACTGACACCGATGAGGTTCACCGGCCGCGTAAACGTTGCCAGCACTGAGTTTCCAGCAACATTCAACTGAAGGCCCTCGGTGACGCCAGCGCCTTGGTTCGGATCGGATCCCATCGCGAATTCCATGAGATCGTCGAAGAGATCACCATCTCCGTTGGAAGCGGGAGTGGCCCCCGCGCCCGGTGTGTATTGCTGCCATTGCGCCCACTGGGTGGCATCCGGCGATACACTCCATGAGAATGGAGCCGTCACCGTTGTAAACGCATCGGATACAATCACCGAACACGAATGCGCTCCAATCGACAACACTGACAATGTGCCAGAAATCCTCCCCGTTGCAGGATTGATGGTGAGGCCTGGAGGCAATCCGGCTGCTGAGTAAGTGAGAGAATCCCCCGTAGGATCGGTGGCAACGATCTGCAGCGACACGGCATCGCCCGCGACAGCGACCTGTGCGCCCGGTGCCTGTATCGCAGGAGCGGCGGTGCTCCCCTCCTTGATCTTCAAGTAGCGATCACCACTCACATTAGCGAGCGTATCGACCGTCCCTGACGGCCAGACCACGGTCAAAGTGGCCGCGCCGGGCTGCGCACCCAATCCAAAGTGAGCCGTGCGCGAATAGGTGACTCCGTAGCTTTCCCCTGCCCTCACCTCTCTGACCTGTGTCCCCCAGGCACCAGTCAATTCAACGCGTGCGCCGATCCCTTGCCGGTTCGAAGTCGTGCCTTCCAGTTGCACCGCGAGATAGTGATTGTCGTTACCGGCATTCAGGTACAACCGGGCGGCGATCGCAGTTGGCGTATTGTAAATCTTCGCATAGCCGGCATAAACATCGACAAAGCCATCCTGGTTCAAGTCGCCCACGGCACACGATTCGATCTGGTCAGCGGTAAACAAATTTGCGCTCAACGTGAACGTCCCATCGCGGTCGTTGAGATAGAGCTTGTGCTGAGAGCCGACCAGCAGCAGATCAACCCAGCCGTCATTGTCAAAGTCGCGGAACGTTACCTGAATGACCGAAAAGTTCTCATTGATTCCGCTCAATCCCGTCACGTTGGTGAAGGTTCCATCACCATTGTTCCGCATCAGCTTGTTGATGCGTCGCTTGTCCGCAGGATCGACCACCCCGCCTCGGCATTTGGAGATGTATAGATCCACGTCGCCATCACCATCGTAGTCCGACCAGGTCGTTCCGTAGTTACCGGAACTGTCCGATGGCGGTGCCGAGGTGTCCAGCATGGAGGGATCAAAGGTGAACCACCCGGCTCCATCCCCCCGATACTTGTGGCTCTCTGCATCATCGTGACAGGCAAAGATGTCCAGCCAGCCATCATTGTCGATATCTGCAAAATTCACGGCCTGCAGAAACAGCCCCGGCCCGGGAAGATTCGTCGGCGACCAAGCCGTGCCGCTCGAATTCGCCCTGAAGAATTTCAATCCATCATAGTAACCGCCGACCACAAAGTCGCTCATTCCGTCATCATCCGCATCGGCAATCGCCAGTCCCCATTGCTTCCCTCCAAAAGCGAATCCCATCGTATAATGGCCGAAGAGTCCATTAGCTTTCTGAAACTCGATCAACACTTCCTGCGCACCACTGAGACGGACAATATCATCCATTCCATCACCATTCATGTCGGCGACACCCATCGCAACACCACTATGGACATTACCATTGGGCAGTGATGACGTGGCATCGGTAAACAGGAGGCCCGTGGCGGTCGGCTGCGCGGCGACAGTCACAGTGACCGTCGCAACTTGAGAAATCCCACCACCACCGTCGTCCACCTGGCAGGTAAAAGTAACGTCTCCTGAAAACCCCTCTGCAGGGGTATAGGTAACAATGCCGCCTGATTGGTTCACCACGCCACTCGCGGCCTGGGTCAAATTTACGATCGTCAGAGGATCCCCATTGGGATCGCTATCGTTCGCCAGCAGGTCAATGTCCACTGCCGTCTGAAATGCCGTCAGCGCGCTGTCCGCCAGTGCTGTCGGTGCATGATTGCCCGACCCGGAATCCACTGGCAGGGAGCCGATCCACTGCTCAAGCAATGCTACCGCTTCGCTGTGAATCACGTTCTTGCCGATCGGCGGCATCAGCTCGGCGCCCAAATTTGATGTACGCAGGTGCATGATCGACTGGGCGACGCTCTGCGGGCGAACGACTTGAGCACCGTCAATCCCTTGACTGTAGAGCACCGCACCGTTGACGATCCCCTGCTGACTGAGCGGAACATTAAAACGCGCGTCGAAAAAGGCGTTTGTCACCCCTGGGCGGTGACAATGCGCGCAATTGGAATCCAGATATGATCGCATGCGATCTTCTACCGGGACGGAAGTGTCGCTCAGATCTACGGAACGCAGGTAGCTACCGATCTGGGATTCATCCAACGCCGGTGAAAAGATGCCCAGATGATTCAGCGCCCGGAGCTGATTGTCCGTCACGCCTGTCTTCGGGTAAGTGAAATTGCCGTTGAGCTGCCAGGTGCGCAAGCCAAGCACCTGCCCGGCAGCAGCATTGTGGCACCCCATACAATCTACCCGTGAGGGATAACTCCAGGTCTGATTCACTACCGACCCATTGGCCTGCGTCATGGGAATTTGCTCACTTTGTCCCGAAACCAATAGATCCGCATCCAGGTTATTGGCTCGCCACCGATAGGTGACTCCATAGTAGCCGTCCGTCGCATGCACGATGAAACGCGTCTCTACCCTTCGAATGATACTTGGATTGTTAACATTTGTTTTTAATTCGAAATGCTTAACTAATACTGTTCCTACAGGATAGTCCCAGGGTTCAGTTGCCGAGAATCCAATGCGTTCGCCGGCACTGTTGTGACTGCCATCATTTGGGACAGCGATCCATCGCCGCTTCAACGCTCCGTCCGTCCACAACGGCGAATTGACATCGTAGGGAATAAGTCCTGAGGTGGGAGTAAGACTGGAAAGATTGGCAAACGCCCGAGTCGCCGACAATGTTGGGGGTGGCTGGGGAGCTCCACCTACCCCAGGCGTTGAATTTGGGAACGCTCCATTCAGGTAGGCAGCGATTGGTTCCGGAGCGGCAAGCCCATAGGCTCCACCCGTCTGCCCCAAAGCCTGTGCCTCAGCCAGCCAGAACAGTGCCAGCACGGCCAAAACAGGCACGAGGAATCGCGCCTCCTGAACTCCGCTTGCGCGAACCAGGCAATAGAGTCGGTGTTTCATGTGTTTCCAGTATCAAGATCACCCGTATCCTCTCATTGATTCAGGGAGAATGTCACGGATCTTGAAATTACGGATTGCTTAATAAACCGGGC
>JAQCER010000577.1 GCA_027618625.1 Verrucomicrobiota bacterium | reverse complement strand
GGCGGGGCTCGGAGGTGGCAACGATTGGGCGGCTGGCGTCGTTTTTGCCGATGTCGACAATGATGGCGACCTGGATATCTACGTCTGCAACTACGACTCGCCAAACGCGCTATTTCTAAACGAATTGGCGAAGGGTGGCAGCTCCCCTGTGGGATTCCGCGAGGCGGCTGCAGAGTTTGGCCTGGACCTGGTCGGACGCCTGTCTGATGCCCAGCTTCTGCGACTACGATAACGACGGCGATCTCGACTGCTGGATCGTGACCAACGGGCTGGTTCGGGCAGACGGGCGCCCTGCGCAGCCACCCGTTTACAAGGATCAAACCACCGGGCAGATGAAAGTGAAACCGGAGTTCGCCAGGTATTACGACATGGTCCAGACGGGGCAATCGACGTACACGATGGATGAAACCGGTCGGCCCGACTATCTGCTGCGCAATGACGGTGGAAAGTTTACGGATGTCTCGGACCAGGCGGGCATCAAGGCCCCTGGTTTCGGCCTGTCCGCGACCTGGTGGGACTACAACGAAGATGGCCTGATGGATATCTACGTCTGCAATGATTACATCGGTCCGGATCAATTGTTCAAGAACAATGGCGACGGCACTTTTACCGACGTCATCACTGAGACGGTGAACGAGATTCCGTGGTTTTCGATGGGATCGGATGCCGGGGACATCAACAACGACGGGCGGCTCGATTTTATCGCCCTGGATATGGCACCGACCACTCACTACAAGTCGAAGATGGCAATGGGCGAGATGGGGAGCAGTCGCTGGGCGGTGGAGAATGTAAAGCCGCGCCAGTTGATGCGGAACGTTTGCTTCCTCAATACAGCCACGGCTCGCTTCATCGAGACCGCACAACTCTCGGGCATTGCGAGCACGGACTGGTCGTGGGCCGCGAAGCTGGCGGACTTCGACAATGATGGACGCGTCGATCTTTTCGTGTCCAACGGCATGACGCGCGACTTCAACAATTCGGATTTCGACTTTGATAAATCCCATCTCATTGGAAAGACCCAGTGGGATCACTTTGAGAACACGCCGACCATGCCAGAGCAGAACCTGGCGTTCAAAAACGTGGACGGCCTGAAATTCAAAGACGTAAGCAGGGACTGGGGCGTGGCGCACACGGGCATGAGCTACGGCACCGCGTATGGGGACATTGACCGCGACGGCGACCTCGACCTCGTGGTGGTCAACCTGGATGAGCCAGTGAGCATTTACCGCAATAACTCCGTAGGCTCGAACACCATCGCGGTGCAATTGAAGGGCCGCGAGAGCAATTCTTACGGGATCGGCGCTCTGGTTCGACTGGAAGCGGAATCAGGAACCCTGCACGTGCGTCAGATGATGCCAGCCACGGGGTTTCTTTCGAGCAATCTGCCGGAGCTGCATTTTGGACTTGGCAACGAAGCTCGTGTCAAAAAACTGACGGTGACCTGGCCATCCGGGCGGGTGCAGGCGTTCGAAAACCTGAGCGCAGAGAACCGCTTCGTGATCCAAGAGCCAGCCGGATCGGTAGCGCAAATTCCGGCCAAGCCGACGCCGCTGTTCGCCGAATCGAAAGTTCTCGATGGGCTCTTCCATCGGGAGGAAAACTATGAGGATTTCGATCGCCAGCCGTTGCTTCCCAACAAACTCTCCCAACTGGGCCCGGGCCTCGCCTGGGCTGACGTGGATGGAGATGGCGACGAAGACTTGTTCATCGGAGCCGCCCGCAATATGGGAGGGGCTGTGTTGCTCAATGAAGGGCCGGATGCGGACGGCGTCTGCCAGTTCAGCCTTCCTTCTCCCAAGCCATTCATCGATGATGCCGCGCAGGAAAACATGTGCGCGCTGTTCTTCGATGCGGACGCCGATGGGGACATGGATCTCTATGTTGCCAATGGCAGCTACGAATTCAATGAAGGCGACGTGCTCTTGCGGGACAGCCTTTACGTGAATGATGGAACCGGCCGGTTCACCAAGGCGATCGGAGCATTGCCTGATTTCCGCGATTCGAGCAGTTGCGTGGTTGGCGCAGATTTCGATCGCGATGGCGACGTCGATCTCTTCGTCGGCGGTCGGGTCATTCCGGGCAAGTATCCTGAAACTCCAAAATCCCGCCTGCTTATCAACGAGAGCGCGGCAGGCCGGGGGCCGAAACTGGTGGAAGCCGCGGACGCCATAGCTCGTGGCTTGCAGGCAGCGGGGCTGGTGACGGGTGCCCAGTGGTCAGATGCGGACAACGACGGCTGGGTGGACTTGTTCGTCACCTGTGAGTGGGGGCCGGTAAGGTATTTTCACAATCGCAATGGCATCCTGGAAGATCGCACGGATCAAGCAGGACTCTCTAAGCTGCTCGGATGGTGGAACGCGATCGCGGGAGCCGACATCGACCGGGATGGCGACATCGATTACGCAGTTGCCAATTTCGGTTTGAACACCAAGTATCACGCCAGCACAGAAAAGCCGAGCTTGCTGTTCTATGGCGACTATGCGGGCGATGGGAAAAAGAGCCTGGTCGAAGCAAAATATGAGAACAACGTGCTGCTGCCCGTTCGGGGCAAGAGTTGCTCGACAAGTGCCATGCCGCACCTTGCCAAGCGGTTCGACAGCTTCCACAAGTTCGCGAGCGCAGCGCTGCCAGAAATCTATTCGCCAGCCGCGCTTGAACATTCACTCAAGTTGTCGGCGAATACTCTGGAGTCGGGCATCCTGCTGAATAATGGCAACGGCCAGTTTCAATTCAAACCGTTGCCGCTTCTTGCCCAGGTCTCACCGGGTTTCGGACTGTGCTTTCTGGATGCCGATGCCGATGGAAACACCGATCTGTTCATGGCGCAGAATTTCTTCGGTCCTCAATTCGAAACAGGGCCATTCGCTGGTGGCCTCAGCCTGTTGCTGCTGGGCGATGGCACCGGTGGATTTCTTCCGTTGTCACCAGATCGCAGTGGCATCGTGATCCCCGGTGATGCAACCGCTGCAACCGCCATGGATTTCAACGGCGATGGTCGACTGGATCTCGCTGTAGCCCAAAACAACGGGCCGGTGCGCACCTTTGAGAGCACGGCGACCGGATCAGGCCGCTTCATTCGCATTTGTCTCGATGGCGGGCCAGGCAACCCTTCAGCCGTGGGTGCCAGAGTAACGGTGTTGCTTGAGTCTGGAGACCGGATGGTTCAAGAAGTATACGCCGGAGCTGGCTACCTCTCCCAAGCCCAGTCGTGCCCAGTCTTCACCTTAGCCAACAAGGATAAAGTTACGCGAATTTTCGTGCGATGGCCTGATGGCAAATCCTCACAGAAGGAACTACCAGACGACGTTCAGGGAACCATTCGCATAATGATTCAATGATTCCGCCGGGAACGCATTGAATCGGTGCGTAAGGTCGTAACGTCTCTAAAAAACACAAGAATGTCCCTGCCACTGCCGAGTTCTGCGCTCGTCAGTGACAGGGAACGTGAAACTTCCTTTTCCGGTATACGATCTTCTATTCTTCGGTGACCTGATAGTAAACTTCGGTGAGATCAGCGGGAACGTTTTCGTCAATGTAGGTGGTGGTCGTTCCAGCATCAGCTTCGATGCCATCCGTAAGCTCCTCGAAGTCGGCGAGGTCAGGAGAACGCCCCATCGTGTAAGACCGGCCCTCGCGCGAAAGCCAGGTGAGAGTGACGTTGCGGGTAGCGGGATCAAACTGGATGTTCGTGAAACGGAGTTTCTCACT
>JAQCER010000576.1 GCA_027618625.1 Verrucomicrobiota bacterium | reverse complement strand
CTCATGTGCAGATGCAGTCGCCGCTTTCCAGTCGATGTTCGCCAGGGCAGGTGATCGACCCTCCAAGGCGATCGGAGCCGTATCGCTGAAGTGAGCGATTTGCTGAAAAGTGAAAATTCCTGCGTTGTTCAAAGCCTTTGCCGCATGGCTGTTGATGCCTTCGATTTGCGTCAGATCATCGGGCTGGTCCGGTGCTTTCTTGTAGAGGACGCCAAGCTGCAGATCCGCGACTACTTCCTCGCCTTTGAACTCGCCGCGAATGAGATCAGCAACTTGTGCGGCAGTTCCGGAAATCGCATGTCCTGCCTTTGCGGCGATCGATCCACCTTCCTTAGAGTACCTGGCTGCGAACGCCTTCGCATCCTCCAGCGATGCCTTTACCTGCGAGGCACCACTGCTCACGACATGCTTTGCTTCGCGAGCAATATTTTCCACTTTGTCCTTGGTCTCAGCAATTTTCTCCCGGACGTGTTCGATCTTCTCTCTTATCGGCGATGCTGCTGGCGTTGTGTCGATTGCAGAAGTGACCAGAGTGCCTGACGATCTTTCTTCCGATGTGTCGGCGACAGTGATCCCTGCCAGCGATGCGGCTTGTGCCGTGAGTTTGTTCTGCCAGAACGGCCAGGCGAATTTCTTTAATCCCATGAACCGCCGTGCAAGATCATCGAACTCGCTCGGCTTCAGCTTTGCGATCTGCTCATAACTGCGGATGCCCACTTCATTCAGTTGCCTGGCCGCCAGGGCGTCAATGCCGTTGAGTGCGGTCAAGGCGTCGCCTGGGGAACAAGACGAAGAAGTCGGCTGCGTTACTTCATCCTGCACGACGATGGCTACGATCGAGGCTGGAGCGGGAGGTGCTTTTGGCGTTGATTCTTTTTCGCGTGTGGCCGCACTGGGTGGGATCAAGGGATTCGAGCGCATACGGGCATCGATGCGGACTTCATCGCGCACTTCCCGCCACCGCAGTGGCTCAAGGCTTGAGTGCTTGCCCGAAAGTTGAGCCAACTCAATGTCGCTCATTGAGAACAGCTGTTCGAACCGAGTGATGCCCAGAGTGATCAGGGCATTGGCGGCTGCAGGGTTGAGACCCGTGAGCAGGTGAAGTGGATCCGCGTTAGGTGGTACGTTCACAATCAGTGGTGTTGTGCGTTCGCTTGCTGGTGTATTGTTCGAAAAAAGTTTTGCCTTGAGAGGTGCTGGTGCTGGCTGCGGAACGTTAACCGACGATTCGTTTTCAGTCGTCGCAGAATCCTTGCCAAGCGGAGCAGTTTCCGTATTTTTGATGGCAGGAGATGCAACGGGCAACTCGTCGGTGACGATGGCGTCAGCGATGGTGGTTTCGCGAATCTGGGTGGTCTCCGTTTCGTCGTCCTCCTTCTCCTGAACAGGTCCGATGGTTGCAACCGTTGCTGCTGCGACGGCTCCGAGAGGTTTCAACACTGACTCCTCTGCTTCATGTGCCGTGACTACTCCATCGTCGACTGCCTCTTCCGCTCTAGTGGTCAGTGGCATCTTTTCGGGAATCTCGATACTGGTCGCTGGAAGGAGAGGGGCGATGTCGCCTGTCGCTGCGGCACGATTTACGGCACCGATCACGATGGTTGGATCGGGCAAGGGCGTGGCAACGATAGGGACTCTCAAAGTGTCGGCCTCAGTCGACTCTAGTCTTGATAGGGCTGCGGTCGAAAGTGAGATTGGCTCGTCGACAATGAGTTGATCTGGTTTGGCGTCCGTTGTTGGAGCGGCGAGCGGCTGAGTAACAGTTGGAGCAGGCATCGTCTCAATTTCAGTCGCGGGCGATGCATCATCGTCTTCATAGGTGAATTCCGTTGGTGCTGAGGCATCACTCCCGGCGCTCGGCTGTCCAAAGTGCTCGAGATGCCCCGCGTTCAGTGCGTCCCATTCGCGCTTCAGCTCATCCTGCTTGCGCAGAAGCCGCAGATGCTGTCGCACACACCAGCTGCGGTAAAGATAAGACAGCGCAAGTCCAAGGATGAAGAACAGTACCACAAGCAGAATCTTGCTGGTGGGTGCCATCGTCTCCCATCCGCTCCAAAAGGGGGACGTCACTGCTTGGGCTACGAGAGGGAGCGAAGAGGGCATTTCAGAGGGCTAAAGGCGAGAGGTTAGGTGCGGGCGGTACCGGCTTCGTCGACCTGTGCCTGGAGACCAGCGTTTCGTTTTGCTGCGTCGTGGAAACGTCTGCGGTCTTCCCGCCAGATGCAGAGCCCGGTCACGTAGCCGACAGCCAGTGCCACTGCGAGAATCAGGATCGTCCCACCATAGGAACCCGCATTGAACGTTGCGAGGAATGCCGCGTTCGCGAGCACGTCCGGGTTCCATTCGGATGATAGCAAGAATATTTTCATGGCTGAATGCTGGATAATCGCCGGGCATCGCCCTGCTTGTCGAGGCTAAGCGTTCTCGAATGCGTGGGCAACTGAATTGAGAGCGGGTCTGTGGAGCAAATGCCGTGTCTAAGTCTAAGCACCTGCTGCATCTGGAATTTCCGCAGTTTTTGCGGGTAGCGCGGGTAGACAAGCATGGTAGCGTTTCGAGATGAAGATTCTTGTTACCGGAGCTACGGGAAAAGTCGGGCAGGCGTTTATTCGCCGCATTTTGTTGGCTCAAGACTGGAGCCATGCCGCGGTTCGTGCGCTATGTCATCGACGATTGCTGGTTCCTCAGCCGCCCCGGTTGGAGGTCGTTCAAGGAAACATTGCATTACAATCTGATGTCGCACGAGCGGTCGATGGCGTCACCCACGTTCTGCATCTGGCCACCTGCAAGGAAACCCCGGACGCGGTTATTGACGTCACCGTGAAGGGGATGTTTTTGCTCCTGGAAGCGTGTCGCAAGTCGGACACGTTTCAGCAGTTGATACTGATTGGTGGGGATGCCGCCGCCGGTCCCTTTTTTTAACGACGTGAGCAGCCCGTGACCGAGCAACAGAAGCACAGCGCCTATCCCGGCTGCTATGCGCTGTCCAAGGTTCTGGAAGAAGTGATGCTGGAACAGTATTACGTACAGTACGATTTTTCCGGATGTTGCCTGCGGGCGCCTTGGATCATGGAGAAAGATGATTTCAAATTCAGCATGTCCTTTGGCGATGAAGTATTCGGCGGGCCGCGTTGGCAGGATCTCGTCGCCGCGGACGTGGCGGCCTCGTGCCGTGAGCAGGGAACGATTCCGATCATGCTCGATCCTGACGGGAAATCAGTGAAGCGCAACTTCGTCCACGTGGATGACCTGGTAGAGGCGATCCTGTCAGCAATGCGATACCCCGATCGGAGTCGACAGCAGCTCTTCAATATCGCCATGAACGAGCCCGTCGACTACGCCGATGCCGCCCGCTACCTGCACGCCACCCGCGGTCTACCATCGATCGAGATTTCGACGCCCTATTACAGCACCTGGCTGGACAATTCGAAAGCGCGTCGCACGCTCGGCTGGGAGCCCATTTATGGTCTCGAACGCCTGATCGACGAAGCCTGGAACTTCCAGCGCCCGCCGGATGACCCGCGTCTGGTGTTTTATCCCGGTTGATTCTCTGGGCTCGTCCATTCCCTCCACTGACCGTGATCGAGGGCGGGAAGCGCCGCATTCTGGTTGCCGAGGACACTGAAACGAACTGGCTGGTTCAGGGTTTACGCAAGTAGCGAGACAAGTCGTTGATTCTTGATTAGGGTGATGGCGTGGTCACGATCGGC
>JAQCER010000575.1 GCA_027618625.1 Verrucomicrobiota bacterium | reverse complement strand
TAACCGGACGTGGCTTCTGGTCTTGCATAAGGCTAAGCGCACTTTTGTTACCTGCAGTTCTGATCGTCCGGGAGGCCGTAGGAAGGCAAGGTGAGGTAAGGTAGGTAGTAGGAATGCTTCGCCTCAAAAAAGCGGCACCGCGATTCCACCTGCCTGGCTCTGACCACGTTGAGGAGCTTTCGCAGGTGGTGCCAAGAAGAATGCTTGCGATTCCGAAGGTCGTTTACGGCGACCATCAAGACGCCGCGGTGGATCCTCAAACACAAAGGAGCAACCCTGAATGGACTACCCGCGTCGCGGAGGGGAGGGGCCAAATCACGGAATTCTGCAAATTCTGCACGCTATTGAGTTTGAGCGCAGATATATGTTTTCGAAGCTGAGCACCTATGACCTGAGCAGGCACACACGGCTACTCGCTTTTGCCGTTTCACGGCACCTCGATTGTTCCCAACGTCCATCTCGAACTGTCCAAACGGTAGATGCTGGCTTCGGGCAGGGACGTTTGTACCAAACGTCCGGCTGGGTGAAGGGCAAGAGTGGGGGTGCGGGAGTCCTCAGTCGGCCTGCATGAAAGCGATAAGGTCTGCCACGTCCTGCGCTGTGAGGCCCAGCTGATCGCCGCTGAGCATGAGGGAACGATCGAGTGATTTGACCGAGGCGATTTTGTCTTTCGGCACCAGCTGGGTGACGCCGCCCATGCTTACAATGATGGCTGGATCGCCGTTGCTTTGCAGCAATCCATGAATCGTTTTGCCGTCCTTGGTCTTCAGCTCTGTGGCGGAATAGCCGTGAGAGATGTCCGCGCTAGGATGAATGATAGTGTTGGCGAGCACTTCGCGCGTCTGGGTCTTGCCGAAGGTTTCCAGCGTCGGGCCCACGTCCACCCCCGCACCAGCGGCCTGATGGCACATGATGCAACGCATGATGGTCGCCTTGCCCCGGGCGGCGTCCCCTTCCAGCTTCAGCACCTCGGCGACGTCCAGCTTTTGCTCTACCGCTTTGGGATCCGGCGTTACGATTTCGACCAGCTCGACTTTTTCAGGATCGTACATGCCGCGCTCTTTCAGCACGGTGCGCAGGTCGTACTCCCGCCAATCGTTGGACGAGCGATTGATCAGCCACCACATCGCCTGCGCCTTCAGCGCCGGAACTTCCGCCACCTCCATCATCGCATGTGCGGCACCGTAGGAATTGACAAAGGCGATGCTATCCGTCGCCTGTTTACGCTGCTCCAAGCTGAGCTTTTCACTTTTCGCCCTGACGAGAAAATCGATCACTGCGTCGGACGGATGGAGCCGCCAGGCCAGGCTGGCAAAGGCATCGCTCCAGCGCACGGGTGACGCATCGCCCAGCTCGGCCTTGATCGCCTTATAAACCTCTTTTTCCTTACCGGTGGCTCCCGTGCCGAAAGCTTCCAGATAGCTGCGGTCTTTGCCGTTATAGCCCTTCGCCACATCGATGAGAATGTACCTGGCTACCGTGAACGACTCGTCACGCATCGCCAGAGCAGCCTCACGCCGAACAGCGGGATCGGGATCTTTTGCCAGAATGCTGGCACTGTCGAAGAATGGACGGCTCGCTCTCCGCAGAGCGCGGAAGGCAACGATCTTCAATGGCACATCGGCCTGGTTCTCCGGCAGTCCGGCAGCAGCGACTCCCTTTTCGCCCAACTGATACAGCAGGTGGATCGCCCTCCCGCGCATGTAGGGGTTGGGATCGCTTAACAGTTTTGCCACGGCATCGACCGAGGCATCTCCATTTGCCTTCAAAGCCTGAAATCCTAACGAACGCACATTCACCGCAGGCGACCGTAGCGCAGCGATTTGCCCGTCCGTCGTCGTCAAATCCAGCGCAGGAACGGATGACATAAAGCCCTTCGGGGCGATGCGGTAAATCGTGCCGGAACAAGTCGAATCAAGGTCCGAGTGCCCGCCCACGCGCGGATCATGCCAGTCAGAAACGTAAAGCACCCCGTCCGGCCCAAGGGCGATGTCGGAGGGGCGGAACAGCGTCTTAGTTTCGTCATTGGTTTTGCCGCCTACGAAATCAGAACCTGCGAACTCACCGCTGGCATTGGTAGTAACAAAGTCGTGGCGCTCGAGCGCGAAGCCCGCGCCATCAAGCTTAGGCTGGTAGCTGAAAATCGTGTTCCTACCGGGCTCGCAGGCGAAGAAAGTTCCAATCCACTGGTCACCCAGAGCACCATCTTCGTAGAAGACATTGCCCGTTGGCGAGCCACCGCCATAGACATCGCCTGGAGGCGTTGAGCCGGGATCCTGCTGACGCCACTGGGCAATCGGCGTGGTCTGACCGGGGCGGCGGTCGGCACCCCACGAGCGCTGGCCGTCGTTCGAGCTAAAGCCGAAATTCGCGTACTCCATGACCCAGCTGACTCTGCACGCCGGCGGGTCGTCGTTGTCATTCTGAAACACATCGCCCAGCGACGAAACCGACTGCTCGTAGCTGTTACGGTAGTTGTGGCCGATGATCTCGGCATTGGTGCCATCGGGGTTCATGCGCACAGTGAAGCCGCCGACATAAACATGGCCGTCGTCCGAAGGCATTCCAGCATACTTTCCGGGATCGTTGGGAAAAGTGAAGGGTCCAATCGGCCCGGGACGGTAATCGCCGAAGACGCGAAACGTTTTGCCGCTCTTGTCGGTGAACATGCCGCCACAGTTGCCCGAGTTGAAATACCACTTTCCGTCAGGGCCCGCAGTGACGGAATGCAGCGAGTGGTCGTGATTCTGGCCATTGAAGCCAGTCAATAGGATCTCGCGGGTGTCGCCCTTTGACTCATCGAAAACGAGATCGCGATCGGCGTCCGTATACACCAGCAAGTGGGGGGGCTGAGAGACGACCACTTTGTTGTCCAGCACCGCGACCCCGAGCGGCGCGACCAGCAGCTGCTCCTGCACGAACATGTGCGAGGATTCGGCTGTGCCATCGCCGTTCTTGTCCTCCAGCACCATGATGCGGTCCCCGGCAGGTCGCCGTGCGTGATGGCCGCGATAGCGCACGCCTTCCGCCACCCAGATGCGACCTTTCAGATCGATATCAATGTTAGTGGGGTTAAAAAACAGCGGTGAGTTTGCCCAGATCGTCACCTCCATGCCATCCGGGACATCGAACAAATCCAGCGGCACACTTTTGTGCTCAGCGGTTTCGAAGGACAGTTCTGCATCCGCCCAGCTACAAACGAGCGAACAGGCGGCGACAACAACAGTGGATCGGATCAATGACTTCACCCGCATACAGTCTCGAAGCTGCCCGGCACAAGCAAGACTCTTTATGCGCCAAATTGTTTCTAAGGTCACTGCCGTCCAGCAGCTTTCAGCCTCTTCGCCAGCCCAGTGTTCATTCACTTTGCTCAGGATCGCGACTGCCGCTTCGGGCATTGATAGCCCCGAGCAAGCCAAAGAGCCCCTTTGCAGGTTTGATCTCCCCGTCACGCTGCGATCGAGGCAATGGTAAATTCCAGTGTATCGGTGTGGCTGTTCTTCAGTCGGAAGAACTCCGCGAACAGCAGTATCGTCGCCAAGTTGTCGTCATCTGGCACAGCTTGCCCCTCTGACGGCGATGGCGACAAATCGAACACCTCCCCTTTTGCCTCCCATTGCGTCCGGAACGCATTCCACGCCACTCGCCCACTGTAGTCTTCCATCAAGAAACCAGCGACGAGCATCCCCACAAACACCAGAATCGAAACAAA
>JAQCER010000574.1 GCA_027618625.1 Verrucomicrobiota bacterium | reverse complement strand
GGGAATCACGATGATGGCGCTCCAACGATGCTCCGCGTCCGATCGCTTTGCTCCCCAGCCAATGCCGGGACAGTTCCAGGCCGCATCCCCTTTCATTGCCACCCTGTCAGAATCCGGATTGGAAATCGTGGCGTCGAACAACACTCCGTCCGGGCTGACTTCGAACTCGAAGTATTCCTTTGGATCGGCATCTCCAGCAGCAAGAAACAACTCGACGACTTCCTCCTCATAGATCGGGTCGTCACGATCGGTCATCGTTGCCCAGATGTCCGGGTCATCACAGTCAAACCGCACACACAGCCGTTTGCCTGATGCCACTATTCTCACAGTAGTCTGGAACGTTGCCTCCGCGCTGCCATCGGAGCGTGTGAACGGAGGCAGCGACCGCACCGCTGCCCAGTCACTGCCCAGCAACGCATCTGCATCCAGCGCAGCCCAGTCAGCAGGCTCCGGCGTGATCTTCCAGATCGAATCGACTTTCTCGTCACTCACAATTGGCAAATTTAGTAAACGAAAGGAAGGAGGATGGTGGGGAAGTTCGTTTCCCGCCCCACACTGGCCAGTCTAAAGTGATTACATCAGTTTGCGACGGCGACGGCGACAGCAACAGCGGCAGGCTGCTCAATGAACACACCAGAGACTGCGGAAACAGTGGCGTCCGCTTCCAGATCGCCCAGGACGAACTGCAATCCTGCAAGGTAGTGCTTCATCACGACGGGGTTCCAGAAGATCTCATCGCGATGGCCAAGCGAGCAATAGAACGTGCGTCCTTCGCCATACTTGCGCAGCCAGCTGATCGGATAGAGTCCGTCTTCACCAAATTTTCCTTTCTTAAGGTCGGTCTTGTCGGCGCTCAGCGAGAGCAGCATCTTGCGATCCTTAGGATTCGCGGTGTTGTCGCGAAACTGGTAGATTTCGTCCGTCACTTCAAAATCCTTGCCATCAAAAGCAGCATTGATCGGGTGCTCCGGAGCCATGTTTTTGATACTGACCAGCTCATGCCATGGGTGACCATCGAACGCGCCTCCCATCATATCGTTGTATTCCTTCCACTCCCTGTAGGTATCAGTAGCGGAGTGAATGCCGGCTAGACCACCGCCGCCTTTGACAAAATCCAGCAGGCTCTTCTTCAGGTGCTCTTCACGATCGAGAGCGGCTTTTTTTGCTTCCTCATCCTCTGGCATCTCCTTCGGCATGAAGACTTCACCCGTGGTATTCAACATCAACACCGCATGATATTGCTTCAAGTTCTCGGGCTCGAATGCCGCCTCATCCTCAGTCGCAGTCACCTCGAAGGCACCCGTCTTTGCTCCCAGCATCTGCATTGCTTCGATTCCAGTCGGAATCGAATCGTGGCGGAATCCGGCGGTCTTTGAGAAGACCAGCACTTTGCGTTTCTCCTTCGGCTTCGCTGGAGCTTCAGCAGGTAGGCTCCCGGCAATTTTTGCCGTCTTCCCTTCATCTTTGTCCTGGCTTTGACTAACAGTAATGCCAATCACAGTGGCAAGGATCGAGAGTGGCAGACAAAAGGTGAGGTTCTTGATATTCATTTTCGGTGCGAATAAGTTTCGACGGATGATGCCTTCACGGGAAAAACATGTCAATGAGGCAGTGCCACCACGCCAACCATTCCGGGCGATCTGGAAGGCTTCAGTTCGCAACCAGTTCGCAACTGATGCCTGTCTATCAACCACCCGGAGACGCCAATCCGATCAGCCAGCCCTCGGCGTCAATCAACAATAGGAAGTCGCCCAGTGTCAAATATCGCTTGCAACCGCTTAAGCTTAAGAGTGGTAGTCGGGCTCGATGCCAGCGCAAACGCTGCGCCAGTAATCGATTGCCTGCTCGATCGGGCGTGGCTTGCTGCCGTGGATGCGAAGGTAAGGTGCCCTTTCAAGAACCTTTGCCGCTCTCTGCTTGTTCCCGGCGTGAATCGCCGCACGGAGCTCTGCCTCGGCCAGCGTTGCTGGTAGTTGATCAAAAAAAGGATCGCCTCCGCCCCGGGGAGTGCCCTCGATGGAGACGTTTGAGAGAGGAGACAACGAATTGTGATGGATTGGTGCTACCATAGTGATGAACAGGTGTTGCCTGAGATTGAGCGCAATCCATGCCAACACATAACCACTGAAATCACAGGGTTTCGCGCACCAACCGACCGTCCGGCCGGAAAGTTATTTTCCAAGTGTGAAAACAACCTTTCTAACCTGGGTTATTCAGGCTTCATTTGCAAGGCGCGGGCCACTTTTTCGGCTGAGAGCGTATAGGCATACGTTGATGTCGAAAAGTGGCGCGCAGCGCATCAAATGGAGTCTTTTGCAAGTCGCAGTAGATCGCTCATGAATAATCCAGGCTAAGCGGCCCTAGCGAGTCGCCCCTCATCGGCAGAGACCTTGAGCGTAAACTGATGACTTCCTGATGCGTAGGTTGCTGTAACAACGCCACCTGTTCATGAGCTGTCTTCGGTCGGAGTGGCTGGATATCGGCCACTTCCGCACCCACTTCCGCACCCACGGCCGCACCGTCTGGTATTCGAGAATGGTATTCGAAATCTCGCCCGGCCTGTTTTCTTGCAACGTGACAATTTCTCGCTACTGTCCCGGAGACAGGCATGATCTCTAACCAAATGCCCCCCTCCACCTTGCATACTTAAGACAACCATGGACACGCCAAACAACATCGAAATCACCTGCTACCTGAAAACTTTCTGCGGATGGAGTGAAGGGGTCCGCGCCATCATGCGTAAGCATCAACTGAATTTCGAAGAAAAAGACATTATCAAGAATCCGGCGCTCCGCTGGGAGATGGAGCAAAAGAGTGGGCAACCCCTCTCCCCCTGCGTGGTCGTAAACGGAGAAATGCTCGCTGATGTCAGTGGCGATGAAGTGGAGGCTTACCTTCTTGAGAAGGGACTGATCGGCAATGCGGAAGGCGAAGCTGATGCACCAACGGACTCCGCCTGCACTGATGCGCAACACGCGGCGATGGCTCAGCAAGGAACCATCCGCTTCATCAACGAGTGACCCGGGCGGCCAGGCTCGCCGCCATGCATAGTAGATCCTGCCCGTTTTGGCCCTCGACGAGGACCCTGCAGGCGTGGCGCTCCCTAACATTATGCTCGTACGGTGCGACGACCTTGGGTGGGCGGACGCAAGGTCGTCGTCCATTTACTTGCCCCTTGAGCGTCGCACTGGAAGATAGAGATACGTGGAGATCAAGCAATTAGAATTAGAATCCTCTTTATCCAATTTTCAGATGATTCTGAATTCTTGACTATTCCATGGATCGAATAAACGCCTCCGCCTCCCCGATCGAGCGTTCCATTTCCCGCACGAGACTGGAGACATCGATTTCCACCCTTCGAAGTTCTCCCTGAAGAGACGAAATCGCTCTGGCGTTCAAGTTGTGCTTCAGGTAGAGCACTTGATCTCTGAAAGCCCTCAGGACAGGATCGATTCGGTCTTCCGCCCGGCGCATTGCCGCCATGAGTCTCTCGTATTTTTGCTGTGCGGACCTGAGCTGCCGCTCACTATTGTTGCGCAGCTCAGGATTCTCAAAAGTCTTGAGCTCGGCATCCCATTCACGGAATAGAGCTTTAGAGACATTCTCCACATCGTCATTACGTGATCTTACGGCCTTGGCTTTTGCCTCGCTCCTGTCGTACGACGCCTGCAGGCTTTCGTAGGTGCTCTGGAGGTCACCTCCATCGAATCCCGT
>JAQCER010000573.1 GCA_027618625.1 Verrucomicrobiota bacterium | reverse complement strand
CCTGGCGGCTCTGTGATGGCTCTGCCTGTGACGATGGTACCGGTTCGTCATCGGAATCGGAATCAGAATTGGATCGTGGATCTCGATCCTGTTGCGGCTTCGCATCGGCAAAGTCGAGCCGCTCTGCGATGACTCGCATTTTTTGGCGTGGCTGGCGGGTTTCTTTGTCTTCCCAAGTGTCGAGCTGGAGCCGACCTTCGACATAGACCTTCCGGCCCTTCGAAAAGTATTCGCGAGCCAGTTCTGCGCTCTTGTTCCATGCAACGATGTCTACGAAGGTTGTTTCTTCGACGCGTTCACCGGCATCATTCGAGAATCCGCGGTTCAGGGCAATTGAGAAATCTGCGACTGCACTCCCTTTCGCTGTGTAACGGATTTCGGGGTCGCGGGTGAGATTTCCGATTAGTAGGACTTTGTTCAAGCTGTTCATAAGTGATAATAGCTTATATGAACACTGTTCACACTTGCAACATTAATTTTCATTTTTTTTCATCTTTTTTCTTGAATGGCTCGTCTGACAGGCGGCGATCCGGTATGCTGTCGGGCATGACATCTTCGTTCCAGATTTTCCCGTCCGTTCGCACCCGCATGGGGGCGTGCATCGTACTTTTCGTGGCTGGGCTTGCCGCGATTGGAATGGGGATTACCTGTGCAGAGCCTTTTTCGATCGTGATTTTGCCAGACACGCAAAAGTACACGATCGGTGGTCGCTACGGGGACATCTTTGCTGGGCAGACGGAATGGATCACGGAAAATGCCGATGTCATGAATCTGCAGTTTGTGATTCACGAAGGCGACGTGGTAGAAACTGCCAGCTCTGAGGACGAGTGGCGGCTTGCGGACAAGGTGTTCAAGACGCTGGACGGCAAAGTGCCTTACACGATCTGTGTCGGCAATCACGACATGGATGTCGAAAAGCGCGACAAGACACTATTCAATCAATATTTTCCGGCAAGCCGTTTCGCCTCCCAGCCTGGCTATGGTGGGCACATGGAATCTCAGCAGTCGAATCGGTACCACTTTCTGGAAGCGTCTGGGATGCGATTCCTGATATTGAGCATCGAGTTCCGACCTCCTGCCGAAGTATTGGAGTGGGCAAATGGTGTCGTGGCTGATCATCAGGATCATCGGGTAATTGTCAATACGCATTCGTTTCTGGACGTCAACGAGCGTAACGAAGAGGGCGAGTCTATCTGGAAAGGTTTCGTTCGCAAGCACCCTAACATTTTCCTCGTTGTCGCCGGACATCTCAGTGTCGGACGCCGCGCTGATCAGGGCGATCATGGAAATGTGGTGCATCAGGTGCTGGCCAACTATCAGGGGCACCGTCGTGGAGGAAATGGATGGTTGCGTGTGCTCCGGTTCATTCCGGATGAGGATCGGATTGAAGTTTCGACGTATTCCACCGTGTTGCAGCGTTTTATGGGGCCCGGAGATCCAATGTGGTCGCGGCTGGAGGACAATGCATTCGACCTTTACTATGACATGGCAGAGCCCGGTATCAAAAGGCTCGATGTCTCAAGTTTCAAAGGCAAGCGGGCCAAGTTTGAGAAGGATCCGGCGCTGGCGTTCGATCCGATTGAATCGTATGGCGAAGACACTTTGCTCGGTTGGACGGTGTATGTTCACCAGGATCTGGAGTTCGATCATCCGCAGTTGCATGCCGATGTGTTCGCCGAGCTGGAGAAGCAGTTGGGTGAGATTGAAAGAATCATTCCTGAGAAGGCGTTGAACGATTTACGGGCCATTCCGATCTGGATCGAACTGAATCATCCCATGCATCCGTGCGCGTGTTATCATCCAAATGGTGACTGGCTGACGGAGAACGGGATGAACCCGAAAAAGCAGGGAGCGGTTGAGATCGCCAATGCGCAGAATTTCATAGAATGGAGCAAGGTGCAGCCGTCGATGGTGCTGCACGAGTTAGCGCACGGCTATCATTTTCGTTTTCTGCGTCAGGCACATACGGGTATTGAGCAGGCCTTTGCCAAAGCGAGTGCCGGTGGGCGCTATGAGATGGTGAGGAAGCGGGATGGTCGAGAGCAGCGGCACTATGCGTTGACGGACAAGTTCGAGTACTTTGCCGAGGCCACCGAAGCGTTCTTTGGCGAGAACGATTTTTTCCCTTACAAGCGCAATGAGCTGCGTGCGTTCGATCCGGATGGATTCTCGACGGTGATCGATGCCTGGGGTGTGAAACTGGGGAAACCGACGGTGACGGTGGAGTCGGTAAGGAAGATCTGGGATGGGGCGCCGCACAATGCGTTTACCGATCTGGTGCGCTGGCGTGACCAATTTTACTGTGCGTTCAGGGAAGGGGAAGGGCATGCAGGCGACCTTGGGAACTTGAGAATTCTCAGGTCTGGCAATGGCAGCGACTGGGAATCCGTGGGGTTGGTTTCTCTCGATGGATATGATCTGCGAGATGCCGCGTTGTCGGTCACGCCTGAAGACAGGCTGCTGTTGCTGGGAGGAGCGCAGCAGACAGGAGACAACGGGCTGGGGCGAGTGACTGGAACCGTGGTCAGCATGTCGGACGATGGTATCGCATGGAGTGTTCCAAAGTCAGTGACCGACCCAGGCAGCTGGCTGTGGCGCGTCACCTGGCATGAAAACAATGCCTTTGGCGTCAGTTATGCGACACCTGAGGGCAAGCCTTGGAGTCAATTGTTGAAGTCGCGCGATGGGCTGAAGTTTGAAACCGTTCAGCCGGAACTGTTGGGCGATGGCTGGCCGACCGAGGCGCGGATACGCTTTGATCGCGATGGCAATGCGCTGTGCCTGCATCGCCGTGACGGCGAGTCGAACAATGCGTTCTTCGGAAAGGCAAGCCCGCCATTCACTGATTGGGAATGGAAGGATCTGGGCAGGTATTTCGGTGGGCCTAACATGCTTCAAATACCCGGGAACACGTGGATCGCCGCCGGTCGCACCATTGCTCCAGAGGCGCGCACGCAGATCGCCTGGATCGATCCCGATGCGAAGGCGCTCGAACCGATGCTGGAGCTGCCCAGCGGCGGTGACACCAGCTATCCCGGAATGGTCTGGCATGACGACAAACTCTGGATCTCTTATTATTCATCCCACGAAGCGAAAACCAGCATCTACCTTGCGATTTTGAAGGTCGAGTGAGCCGTGGGTCGAAGGTGTGCGTGGGGGCTGCGGAGCCGAAGGAACTTGTGACAGGAAGTTCCATGGTCAAATGTGAGGGGACTTCGCATGCAAGCTTCCCGGTCAGAATACGCTTGCAGTGGTGGTGCACCAGAATAGTGCCAGCGAGGCGTGCGCGGAGAAGGTTTGGGGATGAGACGGTGGAAGGAGGCACTTCCGAACCGCCCTCCCCAGCTTGCCCGATCAGGCTTGCCGGGAGGCCCGAATTTGGCCAGGATGCAATGAAATGGACCATTTACCCCCTTCCTCCTCCGTATCCCAATACCTCATCTCGGTCACGCCCGTCTTCAGAAACCCGAAGGTTTCCGGATCATCAGCAAACTCGAAGCAAATTTACCCGTTGGCAGCCACCGGGAATACTTGCACAATACCCTCGCAATGAACGGAATCCAGCCAACCAAGAAAGCAGCCTCATCCATCCCGGCTGTAGAGAATATCAGCCGCCTGTTCCTTTATTAAAACTGCTCGCCATAAAAAATGAACCTTGAGGCAGGGCTTACGCATGAGGAGTGGATGGTATTGTGGCAATTAGGGAAAATCGAAAGAGCGGATCGAGAG
>JAQCER010000572.1 GCA_027618625.1 Verrucomicrobiota bacterium | reverse complement strand
CGGAAGGAAGGCGTTGTCGGAGTTGGTAATCGACTCTGCGCCTGTCTGCGATACCATCGTTGCCTCCACGATCCTTGAGGCGTCGGCGGATCTAAGGATTCTCAGAGTGGCAACACCGTTCGCCTGCTCCGACTCGTCCGGAAACGAGTGGTGCACCAGCATCGCCATTCCCACTTTCGACTCATCGACACCATGACGCAATCGCTCGATGAAGGCGTTCTCGTTGTAAAAGCTCGCGTAGACTTTTCGGATAGCGCGGAAGACTCCGCGTTCGTTTGACTCTTCTGGATCGCAGCCGCTCGGGCCTTCAGATTCACCATCTGTGTCGTCGGCCAAGCAACCGCTGAAGCTATCGTAGAGTCCGGCACCGCTGAAAAAGTCGGAATCTTCGACGTTTGTCGAACTGCGGAAACGAACACGCTCTCGATCATCGAATCCCACACTGCCGAGCGCGGCGGCTACTGCCTGCTTCTGATTTGGAGAAAAAT
Source organism: Verrucomicrobiota bacterium (assembly GCA_027618625.1). Lineage (GTDB taxonomy): Bacteria > Verrucomicrobiota > Verrucomicrobiia > Verrucomicrobiales > DEV007 > JAGROY01. Next base: position 3,242 of record JAQCER010000572.1, on the reverse strand, counting down.
CTGCAGCAACGCGAATACGCTCCCGGATAGCCTCAAGCACGGGTCGGAGAGCGGAGACATCGGGCGGAAACGAAAATCCTTCCAAGTCTGCCGCAATGCTCTCGCCCAATGTCATACCCCCTAGTGTTCCGATTGTTTGCGACATAAACTCCGTCCAGAGATCAAACGTCAGCGCAATTGCTGGAGCCGGAGCATTCTCCGGAATCGACTGGCGTAGCAGGCCGAAGTTGGCGCCCTTTCCTCCGACGCGGCCGCTGTCGTCTGGAGTCAGCGATGCCGTGTCAAGATGGTAGGTACCAGAGTGAACTATCGGGCGGATCTTCGCCACGGGCGGACGCCTGCTTTCGAGAATCTCCCGCCGCCGGGCTTCCGACAACTGTCCCTCAACATCTTGAACTCGAATCTCGCACTCCCCATCAATGACCGAAACCACTAGCAAAACTTCGCGTCCATCCAGCGCCCTGAACTGCTCCTGCAAGGCGGAGCCAGATGGATAAGCAAACGGAATTCCAAACGACCGAGACAAGATCGCAACGTGGGAATTGGGTGTCGCCGGTTTCATGGCCAGCACACCCGCCACAACCGGGATTTCTGCGGGGATCTGATCCGTGACCAGAATGTCATGATGAGATAAACGGCCGTCACCGTAGGCCGCATGAATCTCGCTGGCAGCAAGAACCTTGACGCGCCCCAATGCCCAACCAGTCGAGTAGCAGGCATTCTCCGTAACCCACCGCGCCACCGTGTCGACAGTAATTCCCTGCTCAGCGAACCATTCCAAATTCTCGAACGCTGGGGCACTTTGCTCGAACGTCGGCAGATAAAGAAATCTCCAACCTTCAGGAACAACCACACGTGAACGCACGAATTGAAACCACTTCGCTACGTCTTCGATGGCGAAGGCATCGTTTCCCGTGAACTGGATCGCCACCTCGGTGATACTTGGATCGGGAGGCAGGATCACAGTTCCCAAGAGTAACTCCTGTTGCTGGGAGAACAGGCTGATGCGAACATAATCCCGAAAGGAAATCTCTTTATAGTGAGGCAATCGCGCTCGAGCAAAATCGAAATGAAAGGGATAACGATCACTGTCCTGAAAATACACTCGCTCCGGATTTCTGAGCTCCACCGTGAACTTTGCAAACGGCGGGTTCCGCAATCCACCGGCACCCGGTGCCGTGAAAATGCGCTGGTCAAAAACGTCCAGCTGATTCGTCCAGTCGCTCGCCCCATCTGCATCAAGAGATCGAAGTCGGAAAAAGCCGACGCGCCCTTCACTTGCGAGCCGATAGCGATCAAAAGCAGCATTCGAGAAAGCAATCTCACGCCAGGAAGCGAGATCGGTGCTCGTTTCCAAGTGGTGCACGTTCCCAGAGTCCCCGGACGTCTGCGTCACCGCAAAGTACGGTCGACCATTGTACACGATGACGCCAATCCCGCCTTGCCCGTTGGCAATCGCGAGATTCATGCCTGTGAAAAGCAAAATGTATGCGGTCAATTTCAAGGGTTCGACATCTGAGGTCAACAGTGGCCAAGCACAATGAACCAGGCATGAAAAGGGAGAGTCTTTGCCGACGAGTGGCGATTCTTCGGGGCATTCACTGGCTCTGTCAACTGTCAATGGAACGCGTGAAAACAAGCTACTTCTTAAAGGGATTTCTCGGCGGCGGCTGGGCGTGTTCGATACCAAGCAGAAGGCGCTTGATGAGCTTGTTGAGCACGGGCTGGCGATGGCGGACGAGCACTCCGAATTCCACCGGCTTTGCGCCGAGCGCGGCTTTGGGTTCAAGGGCAGTCCGGCCGAATGAGATGTCTTTGCAACCGAGCGCAATGGCGTCGCTGATGCCTGCATGTAACAGGCGAAGATAAATCGGCAGAGTTGTGGCAGCCTCGCGATCGAAACCGATGTGGTAGGCGACGGCGGTATCGCCATCCGCCAGGGTGAACAGGAACCCCAAAATGACTTCGTTCAATTTGAGAACACTACAGCGGAGTCGTTCGCCAGCGATGCGCTGCAACGCGGGAAAGTAGGCGGCCGGAAGAACGTAGGGGCGGAAGCTGGCGTTCCCTTGCACCGACTGATACAGTTCGTGAATTCGCGCCATGTTTGCCTCAACATCGGCCATGGGTTCAACGGTGCAGTCGGCTTGTTCGATGGGCTTGAAAACGCTGTTGCGAACGTTGCTCCGATATTTGGATGACAGGCTGGCGAGGTCGTCGTCGTGAGATTTCCACTCGTTGCCGATTTTTAGCACCATGTTAGGTTCTGTAGCGACATAGCGGTAGCTCAGGCTTTCCAGGCACGTTGCGCTTTCAGTGCAATCTCCGTGTATGTCCTTAATCAGGACGAAATGAGTCTTGCCGCGCAGCTTGTCGGCATTGCGCACGCGATAGAGCACCTCTGCGACTCCGTGCCAGACCAAAGAAGGATCGACGTCTGGTGCGATTGCGATGCCATGTTGACCGTAAGACAGGAGATTGCCACAGGTCAGAATGCGTTGAGTTGCACGCTCCGCAATCTTTCCCAGCGGTAGGAGCATTTTCCTGGGGACGGCTGCTGCGGGTTTCTTTGGGCGTATCTGGGCGATGCCGATATCAGCGATCTGCATCGCCACAGCGGCGACCGGGCGCTGCCCACCATCAAACATCAAGGCATAGCGTGGGGTGAGGTTGTCAGGCAGGACGGACTCCAGTGCGGTGAGGTAGCCATGGGAAAGGAAAAATCCAGCATTCCCGGTTAAGGCATCCCAGGCTCCCTTGTCGAGCATCGTTAGCGAGTCCGCAATCGCGAAGCGCAAATCCGCGGGGCCTCGCAGTCGTCTGCGAGAGCTGGCTTCTTGCATTCGTCGTTCGCGCATCACTGTTCCGACTATAAGCAGGCCACACCTGAAGCGTTGTCGTTGTTCTCTATCATTTTGATCGCGCTCTCGCTGAGAGTGACATCATCTATGGTAGACGACCATTCCCGCGCGGCGGCTCGATCCCACTGAAGCGTGGTCTCAGTAAGTCCAAGGACGGTGTATCGCAAATCGACAGTCTGCACTTCCCGATGAGACAGGCGCGCCACGTCAATCATCTCCACTCCTCGATCGGCGGAAATCCGCGATACTCCGTAGCCAGCGGCAAGCGCGCTAACGACAACAAGCAACCTCCACAACAATAGCCGATTCACCATGGCAAAACCCTAGGGCGTGTTTTCAAATGTGATGGAGCGTGTAATCTATTGATGCAAAGAGGAATAT
>JAQCER010000571.1 GCA_027618625.1 Verrucomicrobiota bacterium | reverse complement strand
AGGCACTAGTTAGAAGAGCGAGGGCAACACCGAAGCGCCGCAATTGGTCTGGCGTGGAGGTCCGCCCTGGGCCTTAGAGCAGGATATCGACCAAGCCACGCGGCGCCGAACGCCGCGAGGACAAGAAAGATGAGACTACTCGGTTCAGGGACTGCTGCTGTCGTGATCTGGGTCGTGGCATTCACGATCATTGGATCAAGTGTGGCACCGAGATCGGTCACTTTAGCGAGGTGCACTTCCTGAACAACCAGAATTCCAGTCATGACGTTGGTGATGTTTCCTGCCGTGTTTCCTCGAAACCTGGCAAAATGATCGGCTTGCTCGGCACGCTGGTGTGGGCCATTTCCTCGCCGGTGCATAAATATTTCGGCCGCCCCGTGGATCAGGACCAGTCGTTCGATCTCGGCATCGCGGTGGTGGGATTGACGCCGCTGGTGGGTTCTTTGCACTGTGACTGTTCTGGGACGGGCCTGCTGCGCCCGCAGATTCCGCGTCGGGCTACATTACCCACTGGGTCACGATACCCCGCAAATCCATTTCGAATTCAATGTCCACCACGGGCGGTCGGGTAAAGTGCCAGGTTACGCCGTGGCGCTGCGCGGCCGGCAGGCCGGCGAGCACCAACGACTCCATGAGCGGATGCAGCGGATGGATCGTGTAGGCATTGACCGAGGTGACTTCATTGGAGATGGCGTTCAACCCGCACAAGCGTCCGGCCATTACCTCACACACGTAGCGCGCCTTTTCGGCGATGGCCGCGGCGGAGGTTTCGCCGCGACGCAGGATGCCGTCATTGACGAGGGTGCCGTCCACCAACTCGCCCGCGCCGGCGACGATGAAGGTCTGGCGTTGCAACGCGGCGTTCGGCCGCACGAAAGAGAAGGCATACAGAACGGGCTCCGGGCCGGCGAGTGCCATCGGACACACGTTGGTTCGCGCGATTGGGTTTGCGCCATCCACGAACACGCCCCACTCCTCCAGTACTGCGCAATAGCTGCGGTTGAATGCGATGAACCCTGGCATCGTGAACGGCCTGGGCGAGCGCAATTCCAGGCCGCAGAGTTCAGCGCGCTGGCGACCTTGCTCCCGAAGAAAGCGATCCACGAAACCAAAACCTTCACGCCATGGCTGCGCGACTTCCAGCGTGACGTGCACGATCTCGTGGCCGGGATTTGCAATCACGCCGCAGGAATAAGGCGCAATGCCCGGAAGAAAGCGGTAGGCGCCGCGGGGATGGGTGACGAGCGAAGTCATGGATGGAGAACTCATTTCAAAAACAAATCCCAAACCTTCGCGCGTCGCGATTTGCCCGCCGGCCCTTCGACCCAAAGGGTGACCGTGAACTCGCCGCCATTTTCGTAGCGGTGCTGCGGGTGGCGTTCCGTCGAAGTCTGGCCATCGCCAAAATCCCATTTCCATGCGGTAATCTCGCCCGACGACTCATCGCGAAAAGCAACCGAGCGCCGTGCGGAGTTCACGACTTGAAAAGACCACCGCGCTTCGATGGGCTTGCGCAAGCCCGGCTCAAGCGGCATCAGGCGAAATGCACACAGCTCGGACGCGTTGCCGTACATCGTCGTTTTGTGCGAGAGATTCCAAAACCCGTCGTAGCTCTCGGCCTTTTCGTCGTCGTAATCCAGTACCGCCCACGACAGGCCGATGATGGCATTCTCCTTGAGCTGGGTCACGACGGCGCGCTTCGGACCCTCGGCGGGCGCGTCGTCAAAGGGCGTGATCCAGAATTCCAGCACCAGCTTGCCGCTCTGGCCGGGGCGAAAATTGTAGCGTTGCGCGGCGTTCGCGTAGGGCAGCTCTTTGATCCACGGCTGGCAGCCCCAGACCATCGCCCAGTCCTTGCCTTCCGCGGGCGTGAAGATGTGGTAGTTCTGCGCATGCACTCCGTGATGTTTGAAGTGGGTTTCCACCGGATGATCGTTAAATTGCGGGAACATCTGTTTGATGAGCGGCCCGCCGGACAAGTCGCCGTCCACCACCACCTCGAAAATGTCGTTGTGCAAGTCAGTCCGGGCAAAGTCCCAGTAATCGTCAGACGCTTCGTAGAGAAAGTAGAGCTGGTTCAGGCCTTTGACCCAGCCCACGCGCACCTGAATGTCGAGGTTGGTGCGATTGTGGTTTGTCCCACCTCCGCCCACCGTGTCGGACAACTGGTCGATGCCGATGATGTAATCCTTCGGCACCATCGCCCAATCATCCGTGGTGGCGTCAATGCGCGGAATTTGATCAGGCGGGAACTGAAAGACCTTGAACTCGACGCCAGGGCGTTCGAGCGCTGGAGCGAGTGGGACGACCGCCAGCAGAAAGCCAACGAACATTATGAGCGGTGATCCCATCACAATAATCCGAACCTTCTGCGTCCCTCATCCGTCAGCTGATTGGAACTCCAGCCCGGCTCCCAGGTCTGCTCCACAACCACCTGGCGAACGCCCGGCACTTTCATCAATCGTTCCCGTACCGGCAGCGACAACGTGGGATGCACCGAGACCGAGCCGTGCGTGAAGTAGCCCAGACGCGAACGTCCGCGATGCGGCATCGCCATCACGACCGTCACCACGTCGCCCCGGACCCGCACATCGTACACCAGCCCAAGGTCAACCACGTTGATGTCCGCCGTGTAAAACTGCGCGTCCTTGCAGTCGCGCAAGGCTTCCCACAACGACTGCTTGGGAATCGGACTGTCGCCGGCTTCTCCCGGCCGTGCCAATCGCCCGGAAGATTCCTTCGCCGCAATCTGTTCTGGCAGATTGCCGGCTGCGGCAACCAACGGGTTCACCAGCCGATGGCGCAACTCTTCGATCATGCGCGGCCCATCCGCCGTCGTAAAGGGCAGGGCGACGTAAGCGTTCTTCTCGTGCAGCACCGCTCCCGCCGGGACCTGCCTGCCCGGCAGCGGATACCGGCTCCACAGTTGTCCATGCCAGCGATAGGAATGTTTCAGTTCCGGCAACCCTTCCGCCGTGTGTTCCAGAAATAGCGCGATGAACGAGTCCTTGCTCTCCTTGTTGAAAAATCCTACGCCCCACAAATTGTCCTGGTGGTCGGTAGCCACCTCGCCCGTGCGCAACTTGCCGTCCGCGTCCAGCCACACGCTGTCGGTGAACGAGTGTCCGGAGAAAACCCACTCGTCGTCGCGCATGGCCTCCGCCACAAAATCTTTGACGGCCGTCATGCGGCCCGTCTTGTGGAACCACGGCAACCCGGCATAGAAGCGGTACTCGACGTCAATGTTGAGCCGGCTCGGCGAGAACAGCGGATGCACCGGCGAATATGGAAATCCCCACCGTCGAACGATGGTGCATAACGGCCCGCGCACGACTTCGTAATCCGGACACGCGTCCCAGTACGTGATCCGCATTTTCTGAAAACCTCCCGCGGCAACGTAATCATGCGCCCAGTCAATGCCCGGCGGCTCGCCGTGCCCTTCGCCGCCCGAGAATAACTCCAGCCCGTGCTCGCGTTTGAGAGTGAGCCGTTCGAGCTGCCCCATCTGCCGCGAGAGCGAAGCCTTGAAAAACTGATTCTCGATGTCCAGGCCGAACCCTTCGCCCGTGGTCACCAGGTCGCTCGGATACGCGGGCAACTCTGCATCCGGGTTTCCACAAAACACCAGAAACGTCTGCAGCTGCCGGGCCGGCACGTCGGCCATGAACAGCAGCTTGCATAATCGCTCGGTGCCGCGCCGCAGCTCGCCGATCACCTGACACCGGACTTCCT
>JAQCER010000570.1 GCA_027618625.1 Verrucomicrobiota bacterium | reverse complement strand
TTTTTTTAGAAATTTTGATCGATGAACGGAGACTGTCCCTTGCGCCCCAAGTTTTGAGCAGCTACTAAAAGCAAAAAGTCGAGAGGTCGTGTTGACACATGAGTGAATTGACTACAGCTCATTGGGATATTGTCAGGGCAGAGCGGCGGTGGCGGCTACTGTTCAGGCTGGTGCTCACCTGTTTCGTGTTCGTGCCGCAGCTGCACGCGCAGCAGGCGCTCTATGTGCATGGTGAACCGAGCGATTACGAACAGCTGGCTCTTGAGATCATCAATCGCACGCGGATGCAGCCATCGGTGGTGGCGGGCGAGCAGGGGCTGAGTGGACTTTCCCTCACACCTGTGGCACCGCTGGCATTCCACAAGACACTGGTGCGGTCTGCTCAAGAGCACTCGATCTGGATGGAGCAAACCGATACGCTATCCCACACGGGAATGAACAACAGTACGTCCGACAGTCGGATCATCGCATCGGGATATCCGCTGGCCGGGAGAACTTCGATCGGTGAAAATGTCGGCAGGCAGGGTAGCTCGCTTTTTTCCGATACTGCGGTCAACCTCGTGGTGCGTAACCTGAGTTTTCTGTTCGCGAGCGCGGGCCATCGGGAGAATACGCTGAAGCCGACGTTCAAACAGATCGGTATTGGCTTCACGCTGGGTTCCTATGTAAACAATGGTAGGGTCTGGCTTGGGGCATTTATTTCCGAGAGTTACGGATCGACCAGTGCGGAGCCGGAGGCGGGGCCTTCGGTTCTCGGCGTGTGTTTTGGTGATGCGAACCAGAACGGCCAGTATGATCCGGGCGAAGGAATTCCTTCCGTGGAGTTCAGGCCGGCGCGCGGTGCCTACTACACTAAAACGTCGCAATCCGGCGGCTATGCGGTTCCTGTACCGAGCGGGGCGAACACGATCGATATCCGGTGCCCAGAGATCGGGCATCTGCGAAAATACTTTTCGAATGTCCAGGAAAACACCAAGCTTGACATTGACAAGAACCGACTGCCGCAGATTGGCATGATCGATCAGGGCGAGGTATCGATTCATGGAGGGCAACCGCTGCTGCTCGAAGCATCCACCAATGGAATCCCGAGGATGACCCAGTACCGCTGGTTGAAAGAGGGCTTCATCGTGAACGAAGGATCCAGTGCTCTGCGTGTGGATTCGGTAACCCCAGGTGACGCAGGAAGGTATGAGTTGGAAGTGCAGGCAACCTCTGATCCAGGTCTTTACGTGGTCTTGCAAGTCGCAGTGGTTACAGTGTTAGACCCTGTCGTTCCGCCAAAAATTAGTCAGCAACCGGTGCCTCTCACGGTAGAGGTGGGGGCCGCTGCGACGTTTACCGTCGGGGCCGACGGGGAGGATCTAGGTTTTCAATGGGAGAAGGATGGGGATCCAGTGCCCGGGCAGGAATCGGCAACGTTGATCATTTCATCTTCGACCCCTGCCGATGCCGGTCGCTATCGAGTAATCGTAAGCAATCCGGGCGGCAGTGTAATGAGCAGGGCAGTCGACCTTGCAGTGTTGTTGCCGCTCCCTGTGATCGTGGGGCAGCCCACCGATCAAAACGTCGCAGTGGGAGAGGATGTTTTGTTTCGAGCGTCAGCAACGGGAGAGGGGTTGACTTATCAGTGGGTAAAGGACGACGCAGCGCTTGAGGGCAAAACGGAACCTCAGCTGGCACTGTCGAACGTTCAGCTGAGGGACGCCGGCCACTACCGTCTGATAGTCAGTAATCCGAAAGGTACAGTCGCAACGGGAACGGCAACACTTACGGTAGCGGAGCTCCCGGAAGTTCCCGAGCTTGTGAAGCTCTTCGAGGAATGGGCTGCCACCGCCCGGCTATTGACCGGTGAAATGGGAGATGACGATGGGGACGGCCTCACTAATTTGGTCGAGTTCGTCCTTGCAAGGAGTCCCCACGTATTCGACCCGCTGCCGCTGCCACGATTGGACCCCTTTGCCCAGCAGTTTGAATGGAGCATGCCACGCAACCTGTCAGTGAATCCTGACGATGTCACCATTGACGTGATGAACAAAGAGCTGAAATGGGTAGATCCGCAGTCGCTTGGTTTTCAACTCGTGCGCAATCAGGGAAGGGTCACCCTGGTCGGTGCGACTCGCACCGTGACAGCGTTGTTCTTTCGATTGCGCGTCGTCGTGCAGGAGTGAGAGTGTTCCGTAAGCGAGGGTGGGTGGGCAGTAAGGAATGTGTAAGGGTAGCTGGCTGCTGCTACAGCTGAGCTGGGCTCGGCGGGGTGGCCGTTACACTCCGCCCCGGCACCCTTTTGATCACAGCCGGGACACGCACATGGGAGAACACATCCCAGAGGAAGTAAATCAGGGCGTAGCCGATAGCGGCGACCACTGAGCCCGTGATGACGCAGCCCACAAGCCACGCTTGGGCAGTCGTGAAGGCGTCTGACAAATTGCTGAATGACAAGAGCGTGTCAGCGTTGTTTATGTTGGAGATTACGTCGCGCCCACCTGCCACGTTGATGCCGACTGCAGAGAAGATGGCCATCCCGAGTCTGTAGGGGAAGTAGTAGATCCAGAGGGTCAGGGGATTGGTGAGCCAGACGCCAATGACGGTTGCGGGAATGTTCCACCGCTTGGTGCTTGCAACGGCTACACCCGCCGCCATCTGGGCGGGGATGGGAATCATGGCGAGGAACAGGCCAGCAGCGAGTCCTTTGGCTACCGTGTCACGCGTGGGGCGCCACAGTTCACGATCGAACACACGCTCGGCCAGCCAATTCTGGAAACGACTCCGCCTTCGCCGTCTGGGATGCCGGAGGAGCCGGTAAACCTTGCGGCTGGATCGCTTGTAATGGTCGTGAGCCCAGTCTATCACAGTGTGAATGTGCGATCAAATCGGCATTTGAATACGCGTTCTGAAAGACGGCAAGATACTCCGATTATTTGCAAAGGCAACGGCCATTCGTCGCTAAACGTCTCTTCATGAGTATCTTCCGCATCCAAACTCGGGCATTAGCCTTCGTTTTTCGCCAACAGGTACCAGACTCACATCAGGTGGTCACGGATCAGGCAACCGTCCGGCGCCCGCGATTCGTAAGGGCGACTACAAGTTGGTGCGCTGGTATGAGAACGGCGAGAAGGAACTGTTCCGTTTGTCGGACGACCTCGGGAGGAGAGGAACCTGGCAGGCGAGATCCTGGGTCTACGCGGGCAACTTTTCTGAGACCTGGATGCGTGGCTGAAGAAACCAGGCTAGGAGCCCTGTTGGAGTTGGAGCCCTGTGCGTGTCATGTCCTGATGGGGCAAGTGCGGATGCCAAGATCCGTCCTCACTCTTCTGCCGTAGTTCATTCTTCACCTGAATCCCAACGAATAAACGGTCGCGTTCTGCAATCGCAGGCGGATCGCCAGCTCTCTGGTTTGTTCTGGAATGTTGGTTTCGACTTCGATGTCGGTGCCGCTCTTTTCAATGCGGGAACTTCCGATGAGATTGATTCCGTCTTTGTCTTCGGCGGAGATGGCGACGAATCCTCCTGGCTCAACGTCAGCAGTGATCCGAACCTTGCCGCCGATATAGGGGAGGGGCTTCAGTTGAAGGGTGCCGGTTTGACCATCGGTGGCGCGATAGCCGGCGAAGCGATCAGTTTCCAGTTGGGCAAGATTCAGTGAACCTTTGCGCCAGCCGGAGAGGACATCGTCACTGCCGCTGTAGAAAATGCGAACGCTATCGTTCAGGGCGACGGCCGAGCCGACAAATGC
>JAQCER010000569.1 GCA_027618625.1 Verrucomicrobiota bacterium | reverse complement strand
ATCGTGATGCTGGCCACCTCATTGATGGACGAACATCGCTATCGGACCGAGAACATCCCTGGACTGAAGGGCTACATGAACAAACCGCTCACCGAGGACTCATTCAAAAACCTGGTAGCAGTGCATTTCAGCAATGCTTTGAGCATTTCCGATTCCCAGTAAAATAGTGTGGAACCCGCGGGATAGACTAGACGAGCATCATAGCCGGGTTTTCGATTAATCGCTGCAAGGCATTCAGATAGGTAGCCCCTACCGCACCATCGACCACGCGGTGATCGCCACTGAGGCCAATCCACATTCGCTGACCGACCACGATCTCCCCCGCCTGGTTTACAACGGGTTTCGCCTTGACCGCTCCGATCGAAAGAATCGCTGCCTGGGGAGGATTGATGATCGCATCAAAGCTGTCGATTCCGTATGATCCCAGATTCGATACCGTAATCGTACCTCCCTGAAATTCCTCCGGTGCCAGCTTCTTGTTGCGGGCACGGGTGGCGAGGTCTTTTACGGCGTCGCTGATTTGCTGCAGGGACTTTGTCTCCGCGTTACGAATGACCGGAGTGACCAGTCCTGCGTCCACCGCGATGGCCACGCAGAGTTGCACGCTGGCGAACTGGATGATGCTGTCGCCATCGAAGGACGCATTGACCCGGGGCTCTTCGCTGATCGCTCCAACGATCGCCTTGAGCACAAAATCGTTTACGGTGTATTTATTGCCACCGACTCGCTCAGACGCGGCATTCACTTGTGCGCGAAGCGCCATCAGAGGGCCTGCATCCACTTCGATGTTGAGGTAGAAATGGGGAATCTGCGTCTTGCTCGCAAGCAGCCTCTCCGCGATGATCGAACGCATCCCCGTGAGCGGAATCCGTTTATCTCCTTCGCTGGCGGTGGCCTTGATCGGAGCTGGGGCAGCCCGTCCAGCAGAAGACGAAGCCGCGACTGAAACGGATGGGCTTCGACCGGATGCCACCAACGTTTCAACATCCACCTTAACGATTCTTCCACCTGGGCCCGTGCCCCGAACATTCGCAAGACTCAGCCCTTTCGACGCTGCAATCTTTCTTGCAAGAGGCGACGCTTTTACTCGCTCGTTTGAATCCACAACGGCTGCCGCTGCTGGAGCACCTGACTTGGTGCCATCACCGGCAGCCACTTCCGGACTGGCTGCCGACGCTTGTTCAATCGCTGCAGCATTGGAACTCGATCCGCCCTCGAACGATGCAAGCTCTGATGCTGACGGTGCCGCCTCTCCATCTTCAAGCATCACCCCCAAATGCGCACGGATAGGGACTTTCCCCCCCTCCTGCACAAGGATTTTGTGGAGGACACCATCATCAAATGCCACCATCGCCATGGTAGCCTTGTCGGTTTCGATTTCGGCAAGTTCATCTCCCACTTTGACAGAATCTCCCTCATTTTTGAGCCACTTTACCAATGTCCCTTCGGTCATGGTGTCGCTCAATTTGGGCATTTCGATGAGAATCGGCATGGCTTTGGTCTTCTAGGTTTAACTCGGCTGCTTAAAAATTCTGAACTCTCAATCCAACGCTCACGCAATCGCCAGAACTTTGTCCACGATCCGCTTCACTGTGGGAAGTTGTTCGATTTCCATTGGCGGACTGTAGATAGCGGGCGAGTCGATCGTGGTAACGCGCAAAATGGGGGCATCCAGATAATCGAACGCCTGCTCCTGAATCAGCGTGCATATCTGCGTCGATACGCCACAGAAAGGCTTGTTCTCATCGACCAGAACGGCACGATTCGTCTTCCTCACCGATTTCAAAATCGTCTCTTCGTCGAGCGGACGGATGCTCCGGAGATCGACAACTTCTGCACTGATACCATGCTGTGATGCCAGAATTTCAGCCGCCTTCAACGACGTAATCACACAGCGACCATGGGCGATGATGGAAATATCGGATCCTTCCCGCTTGATGTCCGCAGAACCGATGGGAACCAGATACTCTTCCTCTGGCACCTCACCCTTCTCACCGTAAAGCAGCGTGTTTTCCATGACGTAGACAGGATCGTTGTCGCGGATTGCTGATTTCATCAGACCTTTCACATCGTAGGCAGTCGCGGGTGACACGACCTTTAATCCAGGCACATTGGCGATGAAATTTTCAGGCGTGTGCGAGTGCGTAGCGCCCACACTGGTGCCACCGTTTGCAGGCCCACGAACGACGATCGGGCAATGGATCAGCCCACCTGACATGTAACGCACACACCCCGCGTTGTTGATCATCTGATCGAAGGCAACGTAGGCGAAACTCCAGAACATGAGTTCCATCACCGGGCGCAGGCCAAGCATGGATGCCCCGATCCCCATTCCAATAAACCCAGCCTCACTGATCGGCGCATCGATCACGCGTTTGTCACCGTAACGCTCCCACAGACCTCGGGTGACCTTGTAGGCACCATTGTACTGTGCAACTTCTTCTCCCATGAGGAAGACGTTCTCGTCGCGTTCGATCTCTTCCGCCAAGGCTTCGTTGATGGCGTCTCGGTATTCAATTAGTCGCATAGAAAGTGGTGGTGGTGGTCAGTGAGAGAATTGCCTTTGGATCAATGGAAGAAGTGGCGACCTGTGCGTCCGCGCTCGGTGTCATTGTCAACTTCCCAGTAGACATCCTTGGTAATGTCTTCGACGGTCGGGAAAGGGCTCTCTTCGGCAAACTTGACCGCAGCTGCTGCCTCGGCCTTCGCACTCTTGTTGATTTCCTTCGCGCGGTCTTCAGTCAGGACACCTTCGCCAAAGAGACATTGCTGCCAGAGACTGATCGGGTCATGATGCTCCTTGTAGCGCTCGATTTCCTCGGGACTGCGGTATTTCTTATGGTTGGCATCTGCCACGGAGTGTCCCTGATAGCGATAGGTCTGAATCTCCAGGATCGACGGCCGACACTCGTTGCGCGCTCGCTCCATCGCGACATGCGTCTTTGCCCGCACCTCATACATGTCCTCGCCGTTCACCAGATCCCAGTCCATACCATAAGACTCCGCCCGCTGCGCCAGGCAAGTCTGGTATGCGGAAGAGCGCTTCTGGCTGGTGCCCATCGAGTAGCCGTTGTTCTCGATAATGTAGATCACCGGCAGTCTCCAGAGTGCTGCAAGATTCAAGGATTCATGGTAAGCACCCTGGTTCACGGCACCATCGCCGAGGTAACACATGGCACAGCCCTTGAGTCCCTTGTATTTCAGAGCAAAGGCCAGCCCCGCACCCAACGGCGTCTGGCCGGCAACGATTCCGTGCCCGCCCCAATAATTTTTATCCGGCGCGAAGTAGTGCATCGAGCCGCCCTTTCCCTTTGAGCAACCTGTCGCCTTCCCGTACAGCTCAGCCATGCACTCATTCATCCCCATTCCAACAGCTAGCGCGTGTCCGTGATCACGGTAGGCAGTGATGATGTGATCGTTTTCCTCCATGAGTGAGATCGTTCCCACGGCGACGGATTCCTGCCCGATGTAGAGGTGCAGGAAGCCGCCTATGTGCCCTTGATTGTAGGACTTGAATGACGCCTCCTCAAACTTGCGAATTCGAGTCATCTGCTCGAACAACTTAATCTTATCATCAGCGGTCAGACTGCGATTGATCTCTGCCTGAGCCGCCGTGGATGGTGTGGATGCAATGGTGGTTGCCATAGGAAAATTCGATAGATGCCCCGATATGATTCGACCTGAACGGATGCAAGTCAGGAAGTTGCCCGGGATTGCGGATCAGTCAACAAAAGCTAAA
>JAQCER010000568.1 GCA_027618625.1 Verrucomicrobiota bacterium | reverse complement strand
GAAAGGATCGGCCTTCTGCCTGGCCATGCCCAGATAGTCAATCGCATCGTCGGCGGTGACCTCACTCCAGTGTTTTCCACCTTTCCAGAACCCCTCAAATTTCGGATCGTAGGGTGACCATGGGTCCGGCTCTCCGTCCTTGGGCCGATCATAGCCGGCGGGTGTCTGATTCGGCATGCCCGGGCGAATGTGCCGTGCGATATCGAAGGCCTTCTCTGCATCAGCATTGATGTGCCACTTCCCCGTGAAGTAGGTATCGTAACCCGCTTTCTTCATCAACTGCGGCCACAGCAAGCCCTTCTCCATATAGAGTTTCGAGGTGGAGTCGTAATCCTTGTGGGCATTCCAAACAAATTTTCCAGTCACCAGCATCGTTCGGCTGGCAACACAAACGGCACCGCCCCACCCACCCATATTATAAGCGTGGTCGAAAACCGTTCCCCGTTCATGGAGCCGGTCAAGGTTCGGCGTCTGCACTTCCTGATTGCCCATGTGATGGACACAGTCGAAGGCGAAATCATCGGCAAAAAGCAGCAGCACATTGGGCTTCTCGGCACCGACCGAAGTTTCTGACATCTGCCCTGCCAGGGAAGCGAGCGCGACGAGCGCGAACACTTTCGCGAAGACAGGATGGCAGAAACATTCAAGCATGAGGGAAGCATCAACCGAAACCGCCTGCTGGGTCAACACATTAGACCTGGAGCACCTGTCGCAGTTCCTTACAATTGCTCGCAGTTCCTTGCAGGTTCCTTGCAGCCAACTACTCCGATTGTCCGGTGCGATTCCACCGCGATTCCACCGCGATTCCACCCGGGAAGGCCCGGAAAGGTGGCTACCCCGCAAGGACTCGAACCTTGAATGACTGAACCAAAATCAGTAGTGTTACCATTACACCACGGGGTAAGCGCATTCGACGAACATGAGTCCGCGAATAGAGTGGCTATAACATACGCTATGGAAAGTGCAAGGGGCAATGCGGACGACAAAAAGCGAAATTTTTGGAGGAAGGCAACCGTCGTCTCGGGATGCGTGGAGGACGCGACAGGGCTCGACGGTTCCGCCGCTTCTTCATTCACCGCTAAAGCATTTTCTGCTGCCGTAGATCGGGCAGGACAGGATCAAATCCTACAGCAGGCCAGCCTCAGCCAGTCGTGCCTCCATGTCGCTGGCCTGAAGGACTTGGATCATATCGTCAAGGCGCCCCTCCAGGAAATTGTCCAGATTGTAAAGTGTCAGGCCGATCCGGTGGTCCGTCACCCGGTTCTGAGGAAAATTATACGTTCTCACTTTTTCTTCCCGACCGCCGCTGCCGATCAAATCGCGACGATGCTCAGAATACTTGGCCGCTTCTTCCTGCGTGCGTTTTTCGAGTAGCTTCGCGCGCAGGATCTGCAACGCCTTCTCTTTGTTTTTTCCCTGACTGCGCCCATCCTGGCAACGCACCATAATCCCTGTCGGCAGGTGAGTGACCTGAATACACGAGTCTGTGGTATTCACGTGCTGGCCTCCGGGCCCACCCGAGCGCGTCGCCTGGATGTGCAGCTCCTCGGGCTTCAGCTCGACATCGACCTCTTCGGCTTCGGGCATCACAGCCACTGTTGCAGTAGAAGTGTGGATCCTCCCCTGAGTCTCCGTCGTTGGCACGCGCTGGACGCGATGCACACCACTTTCATATTTCAGGACTCGAAAGACCTCGTCACCGCTGACCTTGAAAACGACTTCTTTGAATCCGCCAACGTCTGATGAGCTGCCTTCTAGCGGCTCCAGCTTCCACGATCGTTCATCGCAGAAGCGGGAATACATCCGATACAGATCGCCGGCAAAGAGCGATGCCTCATCGCCTCCTGTGCCAGCACGAATCTCGACGATCGCATCGCGGTCTTCGGTTTCATCGCGAGGCAACAACGCATATTGAACCTCTAAATTGAGCCGAGCCAAATCAGCCTCCAGAGCCGGGATCTCCTCCTTGGCCATTTCAGCCATCTCTTCGTCATCGGACTTCGCCAGCTCCCTGCTCTCGACCAGGTCTTTCTCAACCCGCTGCAATCCGTCCCACTGTTCCAACAAGCGCCGAACCTGGGAGTGTTCCCGAGTCGCTTTTCCCGCAGCCTTGGGATCGTCGTAGAAACCTGGCGAAGCGATCATTTGCTCCAGCTCCTGGAGACGTGACCGCTTCTTATCAATCAGGGGTGCGTAGTTCACAGTGCGCTTATGGAGTAGCTTGATGGATTGCTGGTATTCAGGGAAGCAGTGCAGCGATACCAGCAGGTGCCTGTATTCGTTAAAACGGGAGTCGTAAACGTAGAGAACGGTACTGACGCCAGTATCCCCCAGCGCCAGCACCGTTCAAAAACTTGAAGAAAACTGATCTAGGACGGAACGGAAGCAAGTGACGGCTTCTTGCGACGTTCGGTGCTCGCACCATAACGTTGAGTAAACTTGTCAACGCGACCTGCCGTGTCTACAAAGCGCTGTTCACCAGTGAAAAACGGGTGACATGCGGCGCAGATGCCGATCTGGATGTCCTTCCGAGTCGAACGGGTTTGATAACTGGCGCCACACATGCACGAGATGGTGGTTTCTTGATATTCAGGGTGAATGTCTTGCTTCATAAAATGGGAAATACCGATGGTTACTGCACGAATATCGATGAGCTGACCGGCTACCGTGCTTCCTCCGTCGCAATGTTCCATTGCTGAGAGGGCCGGAGTGTACGACAATGATTTCGAGACTGCAAGGGAAACCATGTACTCGATGGCCGCACAAGTCAAATCAGCACAGGACTTTTAGCACGAGCATGTTACGCATTTTCGAGAAACTTGTGGCGGACTGCTGGAGGTGTCGGTAGGTTTCAACCGTGTTTCAGATTATCTTCAACGAGATCAGTGCTGCCGAAATCTCCCAACTGGACACCCAGCTTCAGCTTGAGTTGCTCATGGAGTTTGAGGTACAGCCATCTGACCTTGAGCAGGTAGACGGCGACCGATTTGGAAGAATCGAACGCGATGGAAGAACTCTGCATCGTTACCGAGCCAACGACTACCGGATCTATTTTGAGATTGTCGAAGGCGGAGTCCTCGTCCGCCGGGTGCTGCACAAGAACACATTGCAGGACTTTTTTTACCGCAGCAGCCTACCCGTGAATGAGGACGAGGAAGTAGGCCAGTCGAAAGTGTTCTGGAAGCTGATCGAAGAAGCCGACCGCGCCAAGGCAGCCAGAGGATAAATAAATTATGAAATGGCCGTGCAACGCCTCTTTTCCTCTTTTCCTCTTTTCCTCTTTTCCCCTCTCCCCAGTTGATGCGGACATCAATGCCGAAGCCGTTTCATCAAGCCATTGGCGTAACCTGAGAGAACCAAATCGTCCTCGGTGATGCTGATTTCCACGGCACCCGTTCTCGCCTGATCAAAAAGCGCTGCATCCGTTGCATCCACGGTGCTCCGCCAGCCATCTGGGATCGCCTCGCCCTCAGGGAAAGTTGCGTTGGTTGAGATGATCGCCCTTGGGCTCACCGCCGAGAGGAATTCCGGTAGCCCGGAGTAGTCGCTTTGGTGCCGTCCCTTGACCAGGACATCACTGTCGAGATAACGGCAATGTTCCAGCAGCCATTTTTCTGTCGCAAATCCCGCATCACTCATCAATAGGATGCGCCACCCGAGATGATCGATCTGGGCGACCATCGCCTGATCATCTGCTATCGCAATAGTGGCACCTTCTGGAGGATACAGGATCCTGACAATCCCAC
>JAQCER010000567.1 GCA_027618625.1 Verrucomicrobiota bacterium | reverse complement strand
CGGTCGACTGCGCTGGTGGAGGATTTGGCAGGGCTGGGTTGCCCGCGAGAGAAGCTCCGGCTCCTGCGCACCGGCATCCCGCTGGATGGCATTGCCGCAAAGGTAAGAGAAACCCCGGAAGACGGCCGTTGGAACCTGCTCCAGGCATGCCGCCTTGTGGAAAAGAAGGGCCTGTTCGTGACACTTGAGGCTTTCGCATTGGTTCAGAAGAAATTTCCGAGTGCCACGCTGACGTTTGCTGGCGACGGGCCGTTGGAATCTGAGCTAAGGCAGCGTGTCGATCGCATGGGCCTCAATCAACGCGTGCGCTGCACTGGATTTCTCTCACAGGAAGCGCTGCGAGCAGAATTTGACCAGGCCCACCTGTTCGTTCACCCCAGCCAGGTGGGAGCCGACGGCAACCGGGAAGGTGTGCCCAATGCCCTGCTGGAAGCGATGGCTACTGGGCTGCCCGTAGTGGCTACCCGGCACGGTGGCATTCCAGAAGCAGTGCAGGACCATGTCAGCGGGCGCCTGCTGGATGAGGGCGATGCGTCTGGAATTGCCGATGCGCTGGAGCAATATTTCGATGAACCAGCGACACTGCGGACGGCAGGTCAGGCGGCGCGCATTGCTGTGGAGACGGGATTTTCTCAGCAGCAGCAGGTGATCGAAGTATCACGGCAGTATCGGGAAGTCTTGCAGTCTCCCGGCCAGCTGCACTAGGCTGTAGCGATGAAAATCCCATTTCGCTCACTATTCACGTCGCTTTTCGTCGGTGGCCTCGTCATTGCAGGTGCCCTCACCGCCGAAGAAGGGGACAAAAAGCTGAAAGTCCTCATCATTGACGGACAAAACAACCATGACTGGAAATCGACCACCCCTGTCCTGCGGCGGGCGCTGGAGTCGTGCGAACGTTTTTCTGTTGAGGTTTCCACCTCTCCTGCGACAGGGGCGACAGCCGAAGAATGGGCCAAGTGGAACCCAAAATTCGCCAGTTACGATGCGGTATTGAGCAATTACAACGGCGAGCTCTGGCCGGACACCGTGAAGTCGGCCTTCGAGAAATATGTCGGTGACGGTGGCGCATTTGTAGTCGTTCACGCCGCGAATAATGCGTTTCCGGAGTGGGAGGCCTACAATCAGATGATCGGTCTCGGTGGCTGGGGAGGGCGCACAGAGGCCTCAGGGCCATACCTTTACGTCAAAGACGGACACTTGATGCGGGATACATCTGCCGGTCGTGGCGGGTCACACGGTGCTCAGCACGAATTCAACGTCGATACCTTTGACTCAAGCCACCCAATCATGAGCGGGCTGCCGAAAACCTGGAAACATGCGAAGGACGAACTCTACGATTCGCTGCGTGGGCCAGCAGAAAATGTCAAAGTGCTGGCAACCGCGTACAGCCCAGACAGCAAGAAGCATGAGCCCATGATCATGACGGTTTCCTACGGGAAAGGCCGGGTTTTTCACACCCCAATGGGCCACGCTGACTACTCGATGCTGTGTCAGGGATTTTTCACTATTGTCGACCATCTTCTGGAATGGGCCGTCACTGGAGCGGTTACGCTCCCTGTCTCCAGCGAATTTCCCTCGCCGGACGCTGTAAAAGCGATTAAATAAGCCGCAGAGGATCAATGAATCGCACCTTTTTCCAAATTATCTGAATCAGTCATTGCAAAAAAACAGAAAAAACATTACAAAACGGTTGACCTTGCTCCCTCTTTCTGCCACCTTATACGAATATATCCATCGAAACCTAATAAACAACACGGATGAAACTAACGACGCCTCTTAAAATCTTTCTCTCAGTTGCCCTCCTTGCGAGTGGTGCCCAAGCAGCTGGTCTGTCTCTCGGGCCACTTGGTCTGACGAACGGTCACAGCTCAGTGAGTGCTCCTGGTACACTTTTTTACACGGACCCGTCAGGGGTTACCATTCAATACTTCGGGCAGCCTCAAGCCAATTTTAGCAATTCCGGTGGAACGCGTGGTTGGAACAATGATGCCAACTCTTTCGTGAATGGTTTTAGTGAAGTTGGTGTGGACCACTTGGCGATCGCTCACTTTGGAGACGCCGGGGCGACAAGCCCCGAGTCCATTCGGATCAATTTCAGCACTGCGTCTGGGGTCGACTTGAGCTCCGTCAGATTGCAGGTGTATGACCTCGATTCCATTGTAGGAGGCTTCACTGAGAGTCTGGCAATCAGCGGGAACCCGACTCTTACTGGTTCAGCTGGGAGTCTTTCTGGTGCTTTATCTCACGATGTACCGCTCGTTCTGACGGGGGGAGCTGTGACCATTACTCCCAACATGAACCCAGGCGCAAGCGCTGGTCTGTCGGCATTTACCGTTACTTGGAATGTCATTCCTGAGCCATCGACTGGCCTCCTGGCACTCCTTGGAACTTCAGTAGTGTTCTTCCGTCGCCGCCGCTAATTCCGGATCGGTTGATAGGAAACATTTCTTCAAAGAAGGGAGCCAATTGGCTCCCTTCTTTTTTGCCATGATAGGCCTCTGCAGCGCTCTGCTGGAAATGGAAATGAGGTCGAGCAGGGAGGAGTGAGAGAGGGAAGGAGATCGCATCCCATCTGATCTGGCGCGTCCCATCTCTGAATACTCGGCACAATGTCATGGGAGAGCTTTCCGCACTTCAAGCCGCGCCGACTCGTAATTGAGGCCGAACGATGACGGGCTCCGTTCCGGTCGGAACGTGCGAGGGGAATCGCAAGGCCATTTTGGCCTATGAGATGATTCGAATCGATAACTCCTCGGCTGCTACGATGGCGCACAGAGCGAACAAGGCATGTGCAGTCATAAATCGCATTGAAAATAAGGACTTTGGGACATTTCGCGAAGCCAAAACCATTGCAATTTCGATTCGTGCTGTTATCCTCGCGAAACCACGGGCGGTAGCCCGTTTACTGTTTAAGCAACGCACCCATCTATGTGGAAGAAAAAGGAGTCGGAGCATACGCCCACACCGAGGCCGGGGACGCCAGCAGCTAAGTCCACACCGAAATGGCTTGGATCCAATGGCGGGCAATCAGCAGAATCGGTTGACTTAGAAGCGTTGCTCGGTCTTAAAGGTCAGAGTGGGTCGACGATGTCGTTGATCGACATTTGGTACCTCATCCGCGAACGCTGGCTGCTTGGAACCATCGTCGGCCTCATTCTTGGCGGGGTTGCTGCAGCACTCATCATGACCCAGGAAAAACAGTATGAGTCGTTCATCAACTTCAATCTCAAAACCGCTGTCGCGATCACTCCCGATATGTTCACCGCCAGGGACGGCGAGCTTGACACTTACGTTGCGAAGGCAACCAGCCAAAACTTTTTTGACTATCTGGCGGAGACTGGCTTCGCTGACAACTCAGAGCTAAACACGGCTCTGGGAGGGCCAGAAAAGGTGGCTATTGTTAATCAGCTCAGTCGTTCGGTGACGGCAAGCCGGGCTGGTGACTTTGTCAGGGTAAATGTCAGATTTCAGGATCCCGAGATCGCTGGGAAGTTGGCTAACGAGATCGGGCTCTTTTACAGGCTCTACGATGAGCAGGAGAAAGCGAAGGAGGTAAACAATAGCGAGAAGATCCTTCAGGCAGATCTGGATGAAGCCAAGGCTCAGTTGGATAAGATTCATCGTGAGATTTTCGAGTTGAATCAAGAAACGCAGACCGCCCCCGGATTTGATCAGGACACAAATCGATTGCTTATCTTGAACTCTGAGATTCCAGTGATTGACGCCGAGGTGCGCAAGAAAGCAAAAA
>JAQCER010000566.1 GCA_027618625.1 Verrucomicrobiota bacterium | reverse complement strand
GCCCCTATTTTTACCGACCAATCCCCCTCTGGGACTGGCCCTAATTAGTGCCTGGCTGGTATCGTGTGCCGCCGCTTTCGGGCTCGGCAATTATTTCAAAAGCGGTAAAGCTGATCAGAATGCTGCTGCGGCTTCTGGTGGCGGCACCGGTGCATTCGTCTCGGTAGATCAGGCTGCATCCGGTTCCGGGCCGCAAGTGCCTGGCACGAAAAAGGCGACGGCCGAGAATCCTTTCGCTGCATACGTTCGTGACGGTGTCATCCCGCCGGAGGACATGAAGACACTGATGAAGGACGTGATGGATGAGAACGATCCGATCAAGCGTTCAGAGTTGTTCAACAAACTGTTGGCCAGCCTGACTCCGGAAAACGCGAAGGAAGCCTACGCGCAGCTTCGGGAATCACGCGGTCGTGGAGATATGGAGAAGTCCCAGCTGTTCTTGAATGCCTGGGGGCGCATCGATGGCGCAGGTGCGATGGCGGAACTCATGGCGCGTCAAGCTGCTGATGAAGGCGAGGACGGTGCCAATGGTGGTCGAGGCGGACGCGGTGGCGGCAGAGGCGGCGATGCATTCGAAATGATGAGTATCCTCAGCGGATGGGCGACGACCGATGCGACTGAGGCAACCAGGTATTTGAATTCAAACGAATCCATCGAGGGTCGTGAAAAGTCGATGTTGCAGACAGGGATTGTTCAGGGGTTGCTGGTGAACGGGGTAGGCGATGCGATGGACTACGTGGCGAATCTTCCCACCGGTGACAACAGCCGTGATTGGATGATGCGATCGATCGCCGATGAAGTGCTCGAAGGGGGGATCGATACGGCCACCAGCTGGGTGAATTCGATTTCTGACTCGCAATTGAAACAAGGTGCTTTGAACACGGTGGTCGGAGACTATATGCGGGAAGACATGGATGCTGCCGCCAAGTGGGTGGCCTCAATGGCCGGTGAATCTTATGCGAGTGACGCGGTGCGCCAGATTGCTGAGCAGATGGCCCAGTCCGATCCGCAGGAGGCTCTCGCATGGGCAGGTGCTCTGGCAGCAGAAGCGCAGCCGCAAGCCTATCGTGAGGCGCTGAACGAATGGGCAAAGACCGACGCCACCGCTGCAAGTGAATATCTTCTTTCGATGAGCCAGTCTCCTGAGCGTGATCAAGCAATCACAGGACTGACGTCGACGTTGCAGCGGGAAGATCCTTCTTCAGCAATTCTCTGGGCGCAGGAGATCAATGATCCAAAGCTCCAGCAGGAAACCATTACCAGCGCTGCGCGCAGCTGGTATTATTCTGACGATAAGGCAGGCGCGAGTGCCTGGCTGGAGACCAGCGGTCTTCCGGCTGAGGCAGTCGAGCAAGTAATCGCTGAGCCGGACCCGCAGGACTTCCGGGGTGGCGGTGGATTTGGCGGTGGCGGACGGCGTCGGGGTGGTGGCTGATCGATCAATTGATCAATTGATCGATTGCTGTTGCATCTGTTCGGCGATCATGCGCAAATCTATGGATGATCACTTTAGCCCAACTTCCAGTGCCGCGATGGATGCCGATGCCGGTGCCGATTGCGGTTGTCGCGGCATTTCTGTTTGCCGTCGTTGCCGCCGCACCTGCGGATGAGGTGGCGGATGGGCCAGAGCAAGCGTCTGTAAAAGCGGGGGGAGTGACTGTCCCCGAGCCGCCGATGGTGGAGAGCGGGCGATCTGCCATGCTCAAGGAATACTCGGAGATGGCTGCTGCTCTCACGGAGCGAATCAAAAGCGCGCCAGAGTCCATCGGTCTGTATTCAGAGCGGGGCGACTGCTACATGTTTCTCGGTGAGTTCGAGAAATGCGAAGCGGACTACGAAAAGATGATCGCTCTGGATTCGCAGTTGTTTGCGCCGCACTGGCGACTTGGGATCGCCTACTACTACACCGGCAAGTTCGAGAAGTCGGCGAAGCAGTTCGAAGCCTATCACGGCTACAACGATCGTGATCGCGAGAACGGAATCTGGGAATACATGGCCCGGGCGCATGTCACTGGCCTGAAAGCTGCCCGCGCAACCATGCTGAGGTATGAATTGTTTGATCGTGAACCCTTTCCCCAGATGTATGCGATGTTTGAGGGGAAGGATTCCACGGGTGGCGATGGGATCTTGAAAGCGATCAATGAGGCAAAAGAAATCTCCGACACGGAACGCCAGCGCCGACTGTTTTTTGCACAACTTTACGTGGGCATTTACAAAGAGCTGACAGGGGAAACGCAGGCTGCGCTCAACTTGCTCCGCGAAGCCGCAGCAAGCAAGTGGGGGCAAACCGCTAGTGGTGGGCCTACCTATATGTGGCAGGTCGCCCGCCTGCACTTCGAGCAACTTGTGGCTCGCGTCGCGCGCGAGGAAATCAGGGCGCTACCTGAAAACATAATCGAAAATTATGAAAGGCTGCAGTGAACATGATCTCAGGCGCCCAGGGTTACGCCGCCGCCGTAGCTGCTTTTGAATTCGCCGTCCCTCTCGATAGCGACCCGATCTGGAAGCAGTGCATCGGTCGCCCATTCCAGCTCTGCGTTGAATGACAGCATCCAGCCTTGAACCTCGTTCATGAGGTAGCGTGGCAGTTCCCAGCGGCCTTCCAGTGCGGAGGCAAAGTCGAGACCGCGGCTTTCGATTTCGTCGAGCACGGCTTCGTTTACTTCCGGCATTGCAATTTCCGTTGCGTTGAGGTGCTGCATTGCCCGCTGAGCTAAACTGCCTTCCCAGGCTTTGAACTCGTCGTAGCCTACAGGTGTGGCGATGGCGATAAAGTCTCCGGCTTCACCAAATGTCTCAGCAATGCGGACAACTGACTCCAGGGTCTTCTCGTCCTCAACGATGGGGACGACAAAAGTGATCTGCACTTCGAGCTCCATCATCACGTCTTCCACATCCTGGCGAGTGAAAAACTCGGAAAAATCGTCGAACGAACCCGAATTTACATCCAGCACTACGGCTTCGACGTTCTCCAGAATATCGACAAGCTCGGAGACTTCCGGCTGGTCGCCCATATCGAGGTAGAAACCATCTTGAATTCTGGGTGCGTGCGGATCGGATTCGACCAGTGCAGTTCGGAAATCATGGGCTTGAAGAAGGTGGTGAATCCCGCGGGCACAGGTCGACTTCCCAGTTCCTTCTACGTTGTTCGTAACGACGATCAGCTTCTTCATTTTTCAATGTATTTGAGTTTAACTAATTTATTTTAGAATCTAGTGAACACATGGAAAATATTAATAATAATGGTTAATGAAAACAAATATTATAATAATCGTATAATTCATTTTAACAATATTTTCTATAAAAAATGATTGGGCGATACAAGTGGTTTGATGTCAATTGGTCGTGGAAATCGATCGGATCACTCGCCAAGAGGCGTTCTGCCGCTATAGTGATCTCCATTTGGTTCGAGAGACGATGAAACTGAGTTCAGTACAGCGAAAAGAGAGGAGGTGGCGCGCGCGTTCACGTGCGCCGCGACGCTTTCGCGTGCGCTCTCAGGTGTGGGTGGTGTTTCTCCTTGCCGCGATCAATGTGGCGGTTTTTCTGATGCAGCAATTTGCTTTCTCCGGGTTTCAGAAGCTGGTGCCTGCGGACGCTCGAGCTGTGGCGCAAAGGGCTGCAGCTGAACTTAGAACAGTGCAGTCAGGCTCGCTTGCGTTGGCGCTGGAGAAGCGCCTGCACGTTCTTGGTGAGGCGGATCGAATCGTGAGCGAGGTCGAGGAGCAGCATCTGGATTCAAAAGCTCGGCTC
>JAQCER010000565.1 GCA_027618625.1 Verrucomicrobiota bacterium | reverse complement strand
GAGTAGGTGCGAGTGATAGGCCCGAAGCGCATCCCGGAGCTTCGGGTTTAACGGAATGGGGTCCATCTGCATAAAGGTACGCCGGGTCCCATAGGATTATGCTTGGTCTCTGGCACGCATAATGGTCTGCCGACTGGTACTGAAGTGGCGAGCGATAGCCGAGACAGTCTCTCCGTTTTCGATTTTTTCTCGAACGATGCGCTGTTGATCAGCTGACAGTGCTGCTGGTCGTCCGAGCGGTTTGCCCTGTGCTTTTGCCCGCGCCAGTCCAGCCTGCGTGCGTTCGATGAGCAGGTCACGCTCGAACTGTGCAACGGCAGTGATGACATTCATGGTCATTTTTCCGGCTGAACTGGTGAGATCAACGCCGCCCAAGGCGAGGCAATGCACGCGGATCCCCATCTTCTCTAGTTTGGCTACGGTCGTGCTGACATCAATCGCATCGCGCCCAAGCCTGTCGAGTTTAGTGACGACCAGTACGTCGCTTTTTTCCATTTTGTCGAGAAGTCGTGAGAAGCCCGCGCGTTGCGTGATGGCCATCGACCCAGAGACGGTTTCAGTAATGATCCGGTGCGGTTCGATGCCGAAGCCTGCCGCCTTGATCTCCAGAACCTGATTTTCCGGGGTCTGCTCGATGGTGGAGACGCGGGCATAGGCGAATGTTCTGGGCATGTCGGGCCTTTTCTTCCGAAAGGGATGTCCGGAATTATACTGGTGTTCTATATGTCATCAAGCTAATTTTTGGACATAGCTTTTGACCCTGCCCGGAAAGGGTCCCTTTCGGCCACCTCTCCAAAGGATCGTCATGCCCCGAATGCGTATTCTCACGGCCTCCGAGCAGGAAGCGTTCGACAAGCCACCCTTGCTTGACCATCGAGAGCGGAAGCAGTTTTTCAGCCTGCCCAAGGATTTGATGGACATCGCCACCTCGTTGCGAACGCCCGACACACAGATCGGCTTTGTGTTGGTATGCGGATATTTCAGGGCGGCCAGACGGTTTTATCTTCCATACGATTTTCACACGCGCGATATTCAGGCCGCCGCGACGATGCTCGACTTGGTGGTTTCTGATTTTTCACCAGACCGATATCCAAAGCAGACCCGCACGCGCCATCAACAGCTTGTTATGGAGTTTCACGGCTTCGCTCCCTTCGACGGCAAAGCGGAGGCAGCCCTTGTTACTGAGATCACCACAATGACGCGGACGCACCTCAAGCCCCGGCTGATCTTCGACCGCTGCGCTGATTTCCTCACCCAGGGCCGGGTCCAGGTTCCGAGATCAGGAACCTTGCTCGAACTGATCCGTTCGGGGATGCAGGCGCATAAAGTGGAACTGATTGCCCTGATGAATGCCCATCTTACCGATGAGACGCGTGGTCTGCTGGACGATCTATTCACTGCGCCGGAGGAACAGAACCGCTATCGGCTGACACTGCTCAAGAAGCTGTCACAATCGACGAAGCCAACGCGCATCAAGGAGGCGGTTGCGGATTTCGAGACGCTCGCGGCGCTCCACAGTCAACTCGAAGATATCTTGTCGATCCTCGACCTCGGCGTTGCCGGTATCCGATACTACGCAGGCAGCGTATTGAAATCGCGCATGTTCCAGCTTCAGCAACGGTCGGATATTGATCGCTACATCCACGCCACCGCCTTTGTCGCCCATCAGTTTTTCCGCATGCAAGATAATCTGGTCGATCTTTGGCTCAGCGTCATGGCGTCTTTCCAGACGGCCGTCTCGCGCGACCACAAAGAACGGGTATGGGAAGGCCGCAAGGATCAGCAGCAGCAGATCAAGGCTGCCGTGCACGATCTCGATACCGAGGTGTTCGGCCTTATTCGGGAAATCCGTCGTCTGGCGTCAGCCGACGACATGTCAGATACCCAGAAAGTCTGCGCCATTCGTGGAGCCTTGGAGGGTGAACGCACCGACTCGTTCGAGCGCCTGAAAGCTGGGTTGGACGACATTGGGCAGGACCGGGGCTGGCATAATGTGCTGGAAGCACACTCCCTGCGACTGCAGAACCGGCTCAAGCCGATCCTGCGGGTGATCGCGTTCGAGCCGAATGAGCGGGCTGTAGCCACGCGCCTGATTGCTGCCATCGATCACTTCACGGCCAGTGATGGAAATATCGGCCCCCGCGCGCCCACGGACTTCCTCGATCCCGATGAACACACGGCGCTGGCCCGCGAAGATGGCACGTTTCGCCCCTCGCTCTACAAGGTGTTCCTGTTCCAGCATGTCACCAGTGCGATCAAGTCGGGCGATCTGAACCTTGCCAGTTCCTACAAGTACCGCCCGATGAACAGTTATCTGATTGATGCCGACCGGTGGAACCGGGAGAAAGCCCAGCTTCTGGAACGCGCCGGGTTGGCCGAACTCGCCGATCCCGCGCCCGTTCTCGCCAAGCTCGATGATGCGCTTCACGCGCAATACCGGGCGACCAATGCCAACGCGTCCGGCAATAAACATCTGAAAATCCGCACCGGCGGCGTCTTCCATGTCGCCACCCCGGCGGTCGATGTCGCCGAGGCTGATCAACTTGGCGACCTCTTCCCGGAACGGCATGACGTACCGTTGGCGCAGGTACTGGAAACCGTCAACGGCCATTGCGACATGCTCAGCTCTTTGGAGCACTGGCAACAAACCCACATCAGGCAGGCCGCGTCTCGTCCGGCCCTGCTGGCCGGGATCATGGGGCTGGGATGTGCCATCGGCGTGCGCAAGATGGCGAGGATTTCCTCACGCGTCACCGAGAGCGAACTGGAGCACACCGTCAATTGGCGGTTCTCCATCGATAACATCCGGGCAGCAAACGACGCTGTTGCCAAGGCCATGGACGAGATGGAACTTCCCAACCTCTACCGTCGGGAGGCGGGGGCGCTCCATACCGCCAGCGACGGTCAGAAATTCGAGGTGCGTAGTGAGAGCCTGCACGCCAGCCGGTCGTTCAAGTATTTCGGCCAAGGACAGGGCGTTTCCGCCTACACCTTCGCTGATGAACGCCATTTCTTGTGGCATTCGCTGATGATCAGCGCCGCCGACCGCGAGAGCGCCTACGTCATCGACGGGCTCATGCACAACGATGTCGTCAAAAGCGACATCCACTCGACCGACACCCACGGCTACACCGAGGCCGTCTTCGGCCTAACCCACCTGCTGGGCTTTTCCTTCGCGCCCCGCATCAAGGGCGTCGGCAAGCAGCGGCTGTATCTCTTTCGCGGCCATGACCGCACCAACCGCGAGGACTGGAAGATCGCACCGGCCGGGTACGTCAACGACGCCCTGATCCGCGATAACTGGGACGACATGCTGCGCCTTGTCGCCACCATCAAGCTCAAGGAGAACACCGCCTCCGACATCTTCCGGCGGCTCAATTCCTATTCCCGCCAGCATGCGCTCTACCAGACGCTCAAGGCCTTCGGCCAAATCATCAAGTCGCTGTTTATTCTGCGCTATATTGATGATCTGGCGCTACGCCAGGCCATCGAAAAGCAACTCAACAAGGTCGAACTGGCCAACCGCTTCACCCGCGCCGTCGCTGTTGGTAATCCCCGCGAGTTCACCCAGGCCGAAAAGGAAGAGCAGGAGATCGCCGAGGCCTGCAACCGCCTCATCAAGAACAGCATCATCTGCTGGAATTACCTCTACCTCGCACGCCGGATCGAAAAGACCGACAATGCAGAGGCCCGTGAAGCACTACTCCGCATGATCGCCACCCATTCGCCCATGGCATGGGCCCATATCAACAT
>JAQCER010000564.1 GCA_027618625.1 Verrucomicrobiota bacterium | reverse complement strand
CATCCCTCACATTGCGATACTCCGAACCGAAATTTCAAGACATACCCACTAAACTCCCGGAAGAACCTAAACAGATGAGAACATTGAGAATCGAAAGGAATAGAAATGATGATATCTTAGAAATTGAAGAGCTTTTTATCGACGATGATGACGTCCCCCTTCTCCAGCACGATGTCCTTCTCCAGCTTGCCTTTATCCATGACGTCCCGCAGATTCACAGTTAGCGTTCTAAGATCACCTCGATCGTTTTTCCGGAGAACTCGCACCCTGCGATTGTTCGCGAATTTTTGAAATCCACCTGATTGCAGAATCGCGTGACTCAGTTTGAACTCAAAGTCCGGACGCAAAGGGAAAACCCCTGGAATTGAGACCTGGCCCATCAACAAATAGCCGTCTTCGGCGCTTGCAGTCGCCACCCGGCGCCCGGTGCCGTCTCCCCCACTTGCCTTGGCGGGATTTCTGCTGCCGTAGGCGTTGTAGTCAAGGCCGATGATCACGGTCGCCTTGTGATAGAAATCCTTTTCAAGGCGGGCTTTGACATCGAGGGCGAGATCTTTGCAAGTGCGGCCTTCAGCTTTTACTCGCCCGACATAAGGCATGTCCACTTCCGCAGAATCCGTCACGATGATGCGCTTGGCAGGCTCACCGTCTTCCAATACCTGAAAGCTCAGGACGTCCGCGATCATGAGCTTGCGCTCATCATCAAGAGTGTCCATACTAGCAGAACTTGCCGCCTTCCTTTTGACCGCATTGGCATCCGTTTCGAACGATGCTTCCGCATCAACTGCATCAACTGCATCAACTGCATCAACTGCATCAATCGCATTTGCCACCTGTGCCGCATTTGCCGCATTTGCTTTTAGAGCAGGAGCAGTCGGCAGCGTCGGCTTCTGAATTTCAAAGACCTGCGCCACTCCACTCGAACAGGTCAAGCCGGTAGTAATCAGCACAACAATCAATGCGTTCACTTTAGAGTTCTCTATAACTTTGTTCCAGTTATTCATTTTTTCGCAATTTTCAAAAATCTACCGACAATCCGGTGACGACGCTGTTTTCGACGAATCCGCGCTCGTTCCCACTGACGACCCATCGTTGATAGGAAAGATTCAGAGTTGTGGCCTCGTTCAGGTGCAGTCGCGCATACGCCTGCAGGCGACTCTCCTCATAACCGCGGCCTTCGAGATTCGCCTGATTCTGACTGAGGACACCTCGCACCCCGACTACCAGGTGATCCGTCAATTGCTGGCTTCCATGGAGTGCTGCATTGAAGGTCTCATCCCTTGCGTCGCGCAAGCCGCTCTCATCATTCCGACGATAGCCAAGAGCAAGATCCAGCGACATTCCATCCATCGGCTCGACGTTCAGCTCATAGCGCAGGAAATCATAAGATTCAAAATTCGACAACGCGCCATAGTCAGCGCCATGCCCACCCATAAGCGAGTGCTCGATCATGTCATTGAGTTCGTTTCTTATGGCCAGGCTCGCGTAATAGTCTGCAAGTTGATCCCCATCGCCACTGGCGCCTCCCGTGGAGAAATCGAACTTCTGATAGCCACCGTTGCCCTCCAATCGGGTAAACTCAGAAATCGGCGTGTGCGCGAACACGCCGACACTCGAAATATCCGCATCGTTGTTGAAATCCGTGTCGTAATCCCGCTGTGACCATGTCCCTTGAACACCCAGAGTGTATTCGCCATTGGGTGAGAAAGTGAGACCAGCACTACTGGTCAGCGTATCGTTGTCGATGGCACTGAACTCGTCGCTCAGCGCCTCGTCTCTGGATAGATCGATGACCCCATGGACGACCAGGGCATCGTTGATCGGATACATCGCAGAGGCACCTGCGGTGTTGCTCCAGAAGTCTCCCGTATCGATCGCGTCAGGGCTGAACGACGATAAGCGCCTGTTTCGGCGCAGGGAAAAACGGTCGAATAAACGAACCTCAAGGTCACCTATCCCGAATACGAAGTCTGCGAAGGTGTCCGGCGTCACATGCAGTTGCAAGCCATCCACTTCAGTGTCATCGCCAAAAAATTGATCGGCGCCTACTCCGACATTGATGTGCATCTTGTTCGTTTCCGTTAGTTCCAGGGTCGCCTTGGCATCAATGCCACCTGCAATAAGGAAGCCTGCCGCCTTGTCCTCTGCGGTCAGCTCCCGATTGTCAGTGTACTCAGCAGAAAGGAATCCAACGAAATCGAGTTCAAGAGGACCGGTAACGATATCGGGATCGACGGTGACTCCTGGCCCAGTAGCGGGTGTATGAGAATAGCCTCCCCGCTCACCAGCCCCGCCATGCCAATCCGACCAATCGGACCGACTGAATGCACCCTGTCGACTCTCGGCAGTGCCTCCGAAGCCTTGACTCCCATCCTGCCTGAGGTTCTGCCACCAGTGGGGCGAACCACCATCACGAGGCCGATTCAGAAGCGACGCCGAGGCCAACCGCTCCACACTCTGTTCTGCCTCGTGTTCTGCCTCCCGCACTACCGGCGACGATTCGGGTACGTCCGACAGGTTTCTTTGACCGCGCCACTGGGAGTCGCCCAGACGATCAGTCTCATCCAAAAGTCCACCGCTCGGAACTCCTGGAGTTCGCAGATTCGGCTGGCCCGCGACCATCGGATCTGTATCGAGTCTCTCATCCCCATTCATTTCCCACCCTTGCACATACGCTGGCGGCGGCTCCTCCTCTGGGCCCTGCACAGATTGACTCTGCACGGGTTCTGGATCACTCGGATCTTTGGTCGCGCCTGCAGCAGTCACTGCCACAAACTCCCGGGCTCGCGCCAGCGCCAAAGCACAGACGAAAAACACCAGGAGGGTGCACCATTTGGGGCTGGCTCCTGTCCTCATCTCTTTTAAAACAGCGGTGATACGCCGCCGGTTCGTTGTTACAGAATTGAGGTCACGACTTCTTAGGTTCCCACCAGCATCGCCTGGCCTCATGTAGTACGCGTCATTCCACCACCGGCAGCCACGCTTACTTAAGGCAAGGGTGCGACCAGCTTCCCGAATACAGGACGGGATGGGTGTGGGTACAATCATACAGATTCCCATTACAATAATTTCAATAATCTACAACATCATTAGATTAATCATATTTATTATGGATTTAAGTACATTTCTGTGCCACTGTTTTTGATGAGTTATTGGGTGAACTTCGCGATCGCCGGCCTCTTGACGGTCGGAAACCTGGCAGCAGAGCCGTCTTCCCCAGCAGATGTGAGGGGCCGCACCGCAAAGAATGTGCTGCGGGCACATCTTGGCGTCACCGGCGGAACGGGCCCGTCATGCCCACTGCTCAAGGACGATCCTACGGTACCCCTGCGGCTCTCCAAGGGCGATTTCACGATCCATTTTAATCTCAACGACTTGCACATCGTAAGTGAGTTAGCCTTTGTGAATGAAGGCACTCGTGGCACGGTAAAATGTTCGGTATCCACCGACGAACGAGGGTGGGTTGAAGTCGTCACCGCCCACCTCATCCCCAGCTCCAGGGGGTCTACGATCCGCTTTGTTGGCAGCGAGGCCCGCTTCGTCAGGCTCGATTTTTCGGTATCGGAGCCAGGCAATCTCTACTGCCTGGGACTATTCGGTCTGACAGTTGCGGCGGATTATGACTTTAGGGAAATTCGCGACGCCGAGGACTTCCCCCAGCCGGATGAGAAGCCTGTGATTGGGGATATTCGGGAGCCTCTCAGCGAAGAATTCGATGAGATCAGCCTGACGATTACCCCCTCCGAAGCACGAGTGCC
>JAQCER010000563.1 GCA_027618625.1 Verrucomicrobiota bacterium | reverse complement strand
CCGTGATGAGCAAGCGCAAATTACTGCAACTGGTGCAGGAAAAGCTGGTAAATGGCTGGGATGACCCGCGCATGCCCACGCTGTCGGGAATGCGGCGGCGCGGCTATCCTGCAGCTGCCATTCGCAATTTCTGCAAGACGATCGGCATGACCAAGTTCAATGCCCTCACCGATCTTGCTTTGTTAGAGCACAGCGTCCGCGAGCAACTGAACAAGTCATCGCGACGCTTCATGGCGGTACTGGATCCGGTCAAGATCGTGATCACCAACTGGCCGAGCGACGATCACATCGAAGAAATGCAAGCCGTCAACAACCCGGAAGATCCCGACGCCGGAAAGCGCCCGGTGATGCTCGGCAAGGAAGTCTATATCGAGCAGGACGACTTCATGGAAGATCCGCCCGAGGGCTTCTTTCGCATGCGTCCAGATGGCGAAGTCCGACTGCGCTATTCCTATTGCATCACTTGCCAGGAAGTCGTCAAAGACGCGGATGGCAACGTGATAGAACTTCACTGTTCTTACGATCCAGACACACTGGGCAAGAATCCAGAGGGACGCAAAGTCAAGGCCGCCATCCACTGGGTCAGCGCCAGACATGCAGTGGATGCCGAAGTTCACCTCTACGACCGCCTCTTTACGCACGAGACCCCAGACTCCGCGGAGGGCGACTTCAAAGATCACATTAACCCAGATTCGATCGCGATCCTGCCCGCCGGAAAAATCGAGCCCGCACTGGCAGAGGTGGAGCCCGGCACCACCGTACAATTCGAGCGCCTGGGCTACTTCTGCGCTGATCTGAACCACGTCCCCGGCAAGAAACCGGTCTTCAACCGCACCGTCACGCTGAAAGACAGCTGGGCCAAAGCCCAGGCGAAAGGCTGATTCAGATCCAGGGTACGGATCCAGATCCAACAAATCGACTCACACAGACCGTTTTCCTTGTCAGGCGTTCCCGAGTCTGCCTAAATGCCGCCAACTTCAACGACCCGTATTTAAAAATGAGCTCTCCCTCTTCCCCTTCCGGCAGTACCATCAAATTATCGATAATGATGTTCCTCCAGTTCTTCATCTGGGGGGCTTGGTACGTGACTGCGCCCAATTATCTGAGCACGATCGGATTTGGTGCTGGCGATTTTGGTTGGACCTATGCCGTAGGCCCGATCGCCGGAATGATCTCGCCATTCTTTGTTGGAATGATCGCGGATCGGTTTTTTCCGGCGCAGATGGTTATGGGAATCATGCACCTGATCGGTGCCGGCCTGATGTTTTATGCGACCCGACTGATGCAGACCGACTCTCCAGTTCCCGGCACGATCAACTGGATCTTCTTCGGTCACATGCTCACCTACTACCCAACGCTGGCACTTTCCAACACGCTGGCGATGAAGAATCTCACAAACTCAGAAAAGCAGTTTCCGTTGATCCGCGTCTTCGGAACCCTTGGTTGGATTGCTGCAGGACTGGCTTTGACCTTCCTGAAGATCGAGACCACCATCAACATGTTCTACATGAGCGCCGGGGCTGCACTTCTGCTTGGTCTCTTCAGCTTTGCGCTGCCGCACACTCCCCCGATCAGCGACGGCAAGCCGACCATGGGCCAGATCTTCGGGGTCGAGGCATTTGCCCTCTTTAAGGATCGTTCCTACCTGATTTTCATGGTGGCATCGATGCTGATCTGCATTCCCCTCGCATTCTACTACCAGATTGCGAGCCGTGTCGTGGAAATGGTGCAATTACCGATCGGACTTACCATGTCGACCGGCCAGATCTCTGAGGTATTCTTCATGCTGGTCATGCCGTTCTTCTTCACCAGACTGGGAGTGAAGTGGATGCTCGCTGTAGGAATGTTAGCGTGGGTTCTACGCTACGCACTCTTTGCGTTTGGAGCGCCCCAAGAGATCAAGGCGATGATCTTCACTGGCATTATTCTCCATGGAATTTGCTATGACTTCTTTTTCGTCACGGGCCAAATCTATACCGACCAGGTGGCACCCAAGCATATTCGAGCTCAAGCGCAGGGATTGCTGGTGTTTTTCACTCTCGGCCTTGGGATGTTCATCGGAGCGAAGGTTGCAGGTAGCATTGAGACCCAGCACACACCGCCTGCTGCGATCGCTTTAGGTGCACAAGTTCAGGAAAAAGCAGCGGCCGTCGCAGCTGCCCAGGCAGCAGATGCTCCGGCTGAACAGATTGCCGGCCTGACGGCAGAGAAGACCGCCGTGCGCCTTGATGAACTGCGTGCGATCGAGTGGAAACCACTGTGGGGAAAGCCGGCAATTTTTGCGGGAATTGTGTTAATGTTTTTCGCAATATTCTTCAAAGGCCCGAAACGCACCACTACCGAAGATCCTTCGGTTGTTTCTTGATAGGCCCAATCCTCCCCAAAGGATGAAGGCTCCTCAAAGTAGTTCGGGCTTTAGCCCGATATCGATCGCTTCAAACCTGTTGACCTACCAGTCATTACTACTTTTCTCCCATGTCAGATAAAATCAGAGTTCTCGTTGCAGGGTGCGGACACATGGGAATTTCCCATTCCCGTGCCTATCACAAATTGGACGGTTTTGAGATCGTTGGCCTCGTCAGCCGGTCCCCCGGCAGTCGGCAGAAGCTCAATGCTGAGCTCGGCGGGATTTACCCTGAATTTGACAACTACGACACGGCATTGGCCGAGACCAAGCCAGACGCTGTCTCGATCAACACCTACCCTGACACCCATGCTGAATTCGCGACGAAAGCATTTGAGGCGGGTGCGCATGTGTTCCTTGAAAAGCCTATCGCAGAAACCGTCGAAGGTGCCCAGGCAGTCGTCGATGCAGCGGTGAAAACTGGGAAGAAACTGGTCATCGGTTACATTCTTCGCCACCACCCGTCCTGGATCAAATTCATCGAGATCGCGAGGGATCTGGGCAAGCCACTGGTCATGCGCATGAACCTGAACCAGCAGTCGTTTGGCAGCAATTGGGAGACGCACAAGAACCTCATGAATTCGATGTCGCCGATCGTCGACTGCGGCGTCCACTACGTCGACGTCATGTGCCAGATGACCGGTTCGAAGCCGGTGCGCGTGAATGCGATCGGTGCCCGTCTCTCGCCAGAAATTGACGCGAATATGGTCAACTACGGCCAGCTCCAGGTAACCTTTGCCGACGGTTCAGTCGGTTGGTATGAGGCAGGTTGGGGCCCGATGTCCAGTGAGGAAGCCTTCTTCGTCAAAGACGTCTGGGGGCCGGACGGAAGCGTCAGCATCGTCGCGAAATCCGCTTCCGCAGAATCCAAATCATCAGACGTTGATTCTCACAGCAAAACGGAATCTCTGCGACGCCACTACTCCAAGCTGGGTGCTGACGGCAACTTTGAGAAGAAAGACGAACTGATCGACCTCACAGACGAGCCTGATCACGATGAATTGTGCAAGCGCGAGCAGGAATACTTCCTTAAAGCAATCCACGAAGACCTCGACCTCACCGACCACATGGGTGACGCCGTCAACAGCCTCGCCATCGTCCTCGCTGCAGACAAGGCCTTCCGCGAAGGACGAACGGTAGCATTTTAGGTTGGCGCCTTTGCGTAGGATGTAGCATCAACATTCCTGCGGATGGTGGCGGCGACCAGCCACCATCTTCTGAATGTTGAATGTCAACGCGATTGGATCGCCAAGTAAGTTTCTGGAGGTTCTGGCACCCAGCCGAACGATTCGGAGAGTCGGCACTGTCCCCTCTACCCTGCGAACTGAGCCTCGGCGCGTTCCAGATCATCTGAC
>JAQCER010000562.1 GCA_027618625.1 Verrucomicrobiota bacterium | reverse complement strand
TCTGGAGCCGAATTCGGCAGCCCCCGCCACGTCGCCCGATAGCGCAGACGTCGATCGCTTTGTTGACGAGCTTCTGCAGGATGCGAAGAAATATGCCACAGGAACTGGCCACGCTTACAATGCCGCGCGGGCATTTGAACTCTACAAAAAAGCCGCAGAATCAGGCAATGTCACGGCCGTGTATGAAGTAGCGCGTTTCATGATTCTCGGCGAAGGCACACCGAAAAACGAAGCGAAAGGGATCGCGATCCTCAACGATCTGGCAGCCATCCTGGTTCAGGGCAAGGGCTTCCGCCACATCAAGGGCGTCAACCCCGTCACCAAGGCTCCTTTCAAAGACATCAAAGATCTCAAACGGCCAGCCGTCCACATTGCCAACTTCAAAACGAAAGCCGGAACACTTATCGAAGGCCCAGAAGTGCTGAGCATCTATGCAACCGGTCCGCGCATGATGCACAGCACTGGCGTCTCCGCGTTCACTTGGGAAGAACTCCCTGCATTCGTTCAGTTGGCCGTCGGCTACGACAAGGCGAGTGGCTACTTTCAAACTGCCATCGAAAAGGCGCTGGCGGTGAAAAAATAGGCTGAAGCGATTCGTCAGGACGTCAACAGCCGCGGCGAGCTGTGTGAATTGCAATCAAAGAGCTGGCATGGAAAACCAAAAGGCCTACCGAAATGATGCGGGGAGAGTTAGGCCGAGCGTCAGGAAAGTAACTGAATGCCACACCGAAACCAAATGCCACGGCATAAAGAGACAGCACGATCCAGAGAATCTTGACTGGGACGCTGCAGCGCTTCCAGAATGCGGGCAGATACCTGTCGATCGTCCCGTTTTTCTGTCGAAGACTGTGCGATAGCGCCATGCCGGCGATAGCGAACACTATCAGAACGATCAAAACGGGAAAAATCACTGTGGTTCCAATCCAAGGAAGACGCTGCAAACCGCCAAACCGATCGTAGCCCCCCAGCACGACAATGTGCCAAGCGCCCAGGAGCGCCAGAACCATCCATGCCCCGCCTTCCAGAATGGAGATCAACCTTGCCTCGATCAATTGCTGATGAGAATCCTTATGCGGGAACTCGGACATTCTTCAGGCTAACACTGCAGTTATATTTTTCAAGCGATACTCAGTGAACGAGTCAGCCAGCGCAACTGAGTCTAAAATCGACGACTTGCCCCCGGCAAATTCCTATGAAAGAGGCAGCCAAAATCGTTCACTCCATACCATGTGCGGGACTCCTACTGTAGCTCAAACCCCACCGTCCAGACTGCTTGGGTGGGCAGCTGTATTGTTCGCTCCACTCGCGGGCATGCTGGCATTCCCGCCGTACGGCCTGTGGTGGTTGATGCCGGGGGCAAGCTGGTTGTTATTATTGGGACTCAAGCAGCTGTCTCCACGCGTTTCGTTCTGCGCAGGATTCATCAGTGCGACATTGTTGTTCGCAGCGACGATGTCATGGCTATGGAATCTCTTCGACGTTCTGGCGATCGTGCTATGGATGATTCTCGCAGGATTCACGGGCATCTTCTGCTATTTCTATCGAGTGGCGGCGGTTCAATTTCGAAATGCTGCTGGGACATCACTCTTTGCCGCGGTTCTATGGACGGGCATCGAGTTCTTTCGGTCTGAAGTGTTCGTGCTCAAGTTCCCATGGATCACGTCCGGCACAGCGATGCCGCCCGGCTGGTTGGCGCCCATCATAGGAACCTATGGAATGACCTTTCTTGTCATCCTGGCAGCGGCACTGCTCACGCATGAGTCCTGCCGATGGCGCGGGGGAACGATGATCATCCTCCTGTTTGCGACCATTCTGACACCACGATCTATTTCCGATCCTGCAGGAGCCCCGATCCGTGTGGTCGCAGTGCAGAATGAAGGAGGCGCGTTCAAGCATCATCTTGATCAAAGTGCTTCAGCCCCAGGAGACGTCGACCTGTTCATCTGGCCCGAGCACTCGGTACCGTACAATCTCATGGAACAAGATCGGCAACTCGGCGAGTTGCAGGCATTCCTCAAGCAGCGGAGCGCGATCGCCATCGTTGGCACCCGGCGCATGGATCCCACCCGCGAGGCACCGGACGGCAATAGCGCATGGTTCAATATGGCCTGCGCCATTTCCGCAGACAGCATTCTCGGCTACCACGACAAGAACCATCCCGTGCATTTTTTCAATGACGGGATCCCCGGAACTCAGGCAAAATCCGTCGCTACTCCTGTCGGCAAGGTGGGTATGCCGGTGTGCTTCGATGTCGACTTTCAGGACGTAGTCAGGCGAATGACACTCGACGGCGCGAAATTCATCGCTGCACCCACCATGGATTCCGAGTCGTGGTCGGCGAAGCAACACCTCCAGCACGCGCTGCTGTTTCGCCACCGTGCTGCCGAGAATGGTCGCTGGATCGTGGTAGCCTCAACATCCGGCGTCACGCAGATCATTGACACCACTGGTCAATCGCGTTCCCAGCTGCCACTCATGCGCAACGGCGTGCTGGACAGCCATCTTTTCAGCCGCTCGGAACTGACGGTTTTCACTCGGTGGGGGTGGATGTTCGGGCCGGCCTGCATGTGGCTGGCCGCAGTGCTGGTCGTCATCGGATTACCTGTCCACTGGTGGCTGCGCAGGCAGCAATTTGCAGTTAGCAATTAGCCTTTCTCTGTCAGCCCCAGTTGCTAACTGATAAAAGGTGGTCGCGAACTGCTCTTTCTGGGATAAGCATTCTGCAATACCTCTGCCAACGTGCGCACAACAAGATATCAGACGTGGAAACACAAGCTCGCAGCATTAGCATTGGGAATGCTCATCATCGCGGCAGCAGAAGGCGTCTGCCGCCTCGCAGGATGGGGAAAAGTGGATCCGATGATCGATCCCTACGTGAGCTTCAGTGCAATCGAGCCGTTGTTCGAGCTGAACACGGATGCCTCCCAGTATCAGATCCGACGGCAGCGTCAGCCATTCTTTGCTCCAGATCACTTTGCTGCGCAAAAGGGTGGCAACACCTTGCGCGTTTTCTGCCTCGGCGGTTCCACAGTGCAGGGGCAACCGTTTTCCACCCAAACCGCCTTCAGCACCTGGCTTCGGCTGAGCCTCGAATCCGGGTATCCCGATCGCACGTTCGAAGTCGTCAATTGTGGCGGCATCTCCTATGCCAGTTATCGCCTGGTGCCGATCCTGACCGAATGCCTGGGCTACCAACCGGATCTGATCGTGCTTTGCACCGGCCACAACGAGTTCCTCGAAGACCGCACCTACGACTCGGTGAAAAAGTGGAACGCCCCTCTTGGCCAGATCGCGCGCTCAGCTTCGAAGCTACACCTTTACCGCAGCCTGGCCCGGTTGGTTTCTGATCGAGCGCAAGTTGATGCATCCCGGCCGATGCTGAAACGCGAAGTGAACGCACTGCTCGACTACCAGCGTGGGCTGGAAGTCTACCACCGGGATGACGCGTGGCGGGCCGGAGTGGTCGCCCACTTCGAACAGAACCTGCGCCGCATGATTCGCATCGCAGACGACGCGAAAGTGCCAATGTTAGTGTTGGCTCCGCCGTCCAACCTAAAGGACTGCCCGCCCTTCAAAAGTGAGCCGACAGCAAACCTGACCAGCGCCACGGTGGCGAAACGCGATTCGCTGACGGCTGAGGCGGAGAGCCGCCGAAAGATTGCTCCATGGGAGACCGCCCGTTTGCTCACTCAGGCATCAGCCCTCGATCCGGAAAATGCCGGCATCCATTTTGCCCTGGGTCACACTCAGCTCGCCGTGGGCA
>JAQCER010000561.1 GCA_027618625.1 Verrucomicrobiota bacterium | reverse complement strand
CAAGGAAATCATGCAGGACTAATCCAATCTGGTGCGCGCACCCGATGGGGTGGCGCACCAGAAGCCCGATCGTTAAAACTCGATTCTCTGATCTCAAGTTGCAGTC
The DNA here is from genome assembly GCA_027618625.1 of Verrucomicrobiota bacterium. Taxonomy (GTDB): domain Bacteria; phylum Verrucomicrobiota; class Verrucomicrobiia; order Verrucomicrobiales; family DEV007; genus JAGROY01. The sequence continues at coordinate 3,661 of JAQCER010000561.1, read as the reverse complement.
AGAGTTCTTGTTGTGTGAGGATGACGACCGATGGAACTCAAGACAGATGAACGTGGATTCCGCTATCCATTGAAATGGCGAATCTTGGATTTCCTTGAGTCGCTCCTTGAAGTTCTTTGGCCCAATCGTCTTGCTAAGCATACAGGATGGCTCTTGATTCTCCCAGCATTGCTCCTTGTCGGCATTTTGGTGATTGGATTGATACAGATCGCCGAGAACTCTCTCCATTCCTTGGATAGATCCACGTTCAGATTGTCGGATCAATACACGCTCGAAAATTATCGCGCGATCTTTGAAAGCGCCACCTACGGAAACGTCATTTTGCGCTCAGTCCTTGCCTCTATTTTTACTGTGATCTTTACCCTTCTTTTGGCTTTTCCCTACTCTTACATTTTAGTACGGACTCAAAATGCGATTGTCCGGAAAAGCTTGCTAGTCATCCTATTTCTGCCCTTCTTCATTGGCCAGGTTGTAAGAGCTTATGGCCTTTTGATCATTCTGGGTACCAACGGCATCGTTAACAAAACTATTGGCCTTACAGGCGTGGAGCCACTCCGCCTGCTCTTTAATTTCCCCTCCGTAGTGTTCGGTGAGGTGCAGTATATGCTACCCTTTGCGGTGCTCATGCTAGCACCGGCCCTTACTGCAATCCCACAGGAGATGGAGGCGGCAGCAAGCTCATTGGGCGCGAACTGGATCCGATCGCTGATCTACATCATCTTACCAATGGCGAAGCCAGGCATCATTGGCGCGGCGCTGGTTGTGGGAACCTTGACCCTGACAGATTTTGCCATTCCGGCAATGCTTGGTGGCGGATCACAAGATTTTATTGCGAACACAATCTACGATCAATTCTTCCGCACCTCAGACCAAGGCCTTGGCTCAGCACTTTCTTTAATGCTCGTCGCACTCGGCTCAGCCTGTGTGGGCATCGTGGTGGCCCTGTTTGGTGCAGGTACGCTCAGTATGGGAGGCAAGCAATGATTAGCAAAACCCAACAGCTGGTCTTTGGTTTCCTGGTCTTGTTCTCAATTCTTATTCTTTCCTTGCCCACGATCATCGTGGTGGGAGCTTCATTCACAGCTGGAAACATCATTTCCTTCCCACCCGAAGGATTCTCCATAAAGTGGTACGAAAAGATAGCTTTGGCACGTGACTTACGTCAGGCCTTTGTCCGGTCTCTAGTGGTATCTCTGGTATGCCTTCTGGTATCCGTCCCTATTGGTACACTAGCAGGAATTGCGCTGACACGGTATCGGCTGCGGTTTACCAGCGCACTGCAAGTTTACCTACTGCTGCCTTTCACCATTCCGCTAATCGGCTCAGGTATTGGGATGATGCTGCTTTTTGGAAACCTGGGCATCCTGGGAAGTATTTGGCCCGTGGGCGTTGCCTGCGCAGTGATAAACCTGCCGTTTATCATCTGGTCGGTTTCGTCATCGGCCGCTGCATTGGACCGTGATCTGGAACTTGCTGCGGCAAGTTGTGGGGCTGGTCGCATCGAGACGTTTCTTCATGTGACACTTCCGGGAGTGATGCCCGGTGTGATCACCGGCGGATTGCTGATGTTTGTTCTGGCGATGACCGAGTTCTTGGTCAGCCTCCTGCTGACCGACGCGCGGACCGTGACGTTGCCAGTGCAGATCTACAATAACGTGCGATCAATCATCACTCCAGACCTGGCCGCCGTGTCATCAGTCTTCGTGGCCATCGCGCTTATCGCAGTCTGGTTGCTTGATCGTCTCGTCGGTCTCGAAATCTTCTTGAAATCTAAATGATGGTCATTGCTCCGTCCTTGATCTGATCTTTTAAAAGGAAAATAGATGTCTGAAGTCAATGTGCAAAGACTGAAAGGCATGACCGCTTCTGATCGTGCTGCTTTGGTAAGGCGTTCTGAAAACGACCTCACTTTCTTCCTTGGGAAGGTGCAGCCGATTATTGATGCTGTCCGCAAAGAAGGTGACGCCGCCCTGGTGCGTTTCGGACGAGAGTTGGACAATGCTGAATCTCTCACAAAGGAAACCCTGAAAGTATCCAACGCGGAGTTCGACGACGCGTTCGGGATGGTCGATGCAAAAGTGATCGAGGCGATCCGCTTCAGCATCGAAAATATCCGCAGCTTTCACGAAGAACAGTTGCCTGCGCCAATGTGGCTCAAGGAAATTCGTCCCGGCTCCTTCGCTGGCGACCGGTATCTTCCGATCAACTCTGTTGCCCTGTATGTCCCCCGCGGGAAAGGTTCCTTTCCTTCCGTAACAATGATGACTGCTGTGCCTGCGGTTGTCGCGGGTGTGCCCAATCTTTGCGTCATCACCCCTCCAGGTCCCGATGGGAAGGTCGATGCCGCAACCTTGGTGGCAGCGCGCATCGCGGGCATAGAGATTGTCTACAAGGTCGGTGGTGCTCAAGCGGTCGCTGCCGTGGCATTTGGCACCGAAACGGTTCGCAAGGCGCAGAAGATTGTCGGGCCTGGCAGCCCTTGGGTCGTTGCGGCAAAACGTTTGTTGGCCGGCGTCATCGATCCCGGTTTGCCTGCCGGTCCGTCCGAAGGCATGGTTCTGGCCGATAGGACGATTCACGGCGGTCTGGCTGCGCTGGATCTGTTGATCGAGGCAGAGCATGGTCCCGACAGCTCGGCCTGGTTGGTGACGGATTCCGAGCGCGTCGTCGCCGAAGCGCTTGAAGCGCTGCCGAAGCATTGGGCCCGGATGTCAGAGATGCGCGTTGAATTCTCTCGCACCGTATTGTCCGGTAAGTCTGGTGGAATCGTTCTGGCGGAGTCCATGGCGGACGCTTGCGCCTTCGTGAATGAATATGCGCCCGAACATCTGGAAATACTCTCGACAAAGCCCTTCGAATACTTGGGCGACATTACGGAGGCTTCGGAAATTTTGTTGGGTACGTACACGCCGGTGTCGATCGCAAACTTTGCGCTGGGTCCCAATGCCGTGCTGCCGACGTCTAAAGGTGCCAACACTTATGGCCCGCTGTCTGTCACCGACTTTATCAGGCGCAGCTCCATCGGCTATGTGACGAGCAAGGGTTACCCTGAGATGGCTGCTGCTGCGCATACCCTTGGGACCTACGAAGGATTCTCTTCCCATGTGAATGCGGTCAGCGAAATGCGCGACCAATATCTCAAGGATTAAATTCAATGGTGACGATGCAATTTCGTGCCGGTTCAAGATTCCACTGGAGTTGAGCCATCGCATAAAATCTGCATTGGCTGATGAGTTCTGCAGCTCATGTGCTGGTGAAACACTGCAACTAAGCTCTGTCAGCACTGACTAAAGCCAACCAAACATAGGCCTATGATCTATGTTCATCACTTGGTCGTTACGGCTGACAGGCCAAATACAGAAATTGCTCGCAAGGGAAGCTCAAATGACCCGTAAATTATCACGTACAGCCGAAATCCGTTCAGTTGCGAGCAAAGACCGTTCACAGGCAGAATCGATGCTCGAAGAGTTCATTGGTGGCCTTTTCAGTATTCCGGTGAGCAATCTCAAGATCAATCTTGATCAGTATTCCTTGAATTCTCTGAATGGATTTTTTCAATCAGAGAAGCTGGATTTCTTCTTCAAGTTCCACCAAGAGGAAGGCGAGGAGCAGATGCGGGGTGAATACTATCGCGCTGACATCCTGGCACGCGCCGGGTTGC
>JAQCER010000560.1 GCA_027618625.1 Verrucomicrobiota bacterium | reverse complement strand
TGCCGCCGCCAGCACCCATGGCATCGGTGCCGCGGAACTGTGGCCAGTGAGCCACGGTGGCATTGTCTTCTGCGAGAGAGACCACGGCTGCCCCCGCCAGAACCAGGCACATCTGCAAGGCGCGTTTCCACAGTAAAGGCTGACTGGATAGGAATTTTGTCGAATATGGCATACCGGAGGATCGTAGGGCACCGAATTGCCGAGAACAAAGGTTTTATGCAAGCTTGACCTCTTATTCTCCCATTTGCTACCATCCCGACTCTTGAACATGATGCACCGTCGCCTCCGTCTCGCACTTGTGGTTTCTGGATTTCTGGTTCTGTCGCTGACGCCATTGACCGTGCAGTCCGACGAAGCAGAAGAGAAGCCAGCACAAAAGGAGCCTGAACCCGTCGCCCCTGCAGTCCCCACAAACACTGGCCTGCTCCTGGAACCACCTCTGGATCTTTCTGACTTCACCTACGATCAATTCGTTGAAATGATGTCGTCGGTAGGCCCGGAAAAGATTCGCAAGCCGTGGACTTCACCGGTCGTTACCCTGCCCAAGCATCCGCGCGCTGATGCGAAGGGGCTGACAGCTGACGAAGTGACGGCATACATGATGCAGACCAAGACACTCTTCGACGAAGGCAAAGCGATCCCCGTTTCCGATGTCGGCCTCATCAGCACCCAGGAGGATGTGATTCGGCGTCCCATGCTCAACCACATCTCCGGTTTCGTGAACGATGTCGTCAGGGTGTATCTGTTAGTGCAAAAGACTTCCTCGGATCAGGACTGGGGCTATTATTCGATTGTCCAGGATCTCACGGTGGATCCAGCGCTCGACTATTATGCTCACATCAAGGAATCCGGCCCGCATTTTGAAGGCCAGAGTTGCTACAAGTGTCACTCGTCCGGACCGCTGGCCATTCATCCCACGCGGGAAGATCTCGTGCTCGACGCAGCCCTCAACGCAGCCTTCAACCAGCACATCGCCGAACAACCTCGCTCAAGGCCCCACTTCCTGACGGAGCAACCCGAAGACCACGGCGAACCGCTCACGCTCAAATTTTGCGCCCGATGTCACACTCAAGACGAGGACGGTGATCGCGCCGCGCTGTTTCAAACCCACTCGCATCCCATCCGGGTGCTCGTCGATTTCGGCTACATGCCGCCGAACCGTCGCCTGAAGCCGGAAGAAATCGCGGAGCTGAAGGCGTGGCTCGAGGAGAAACCCTGAATGGCCCACCCACGTCGCGGAGGGGAATAACTCGCAGCACTCGCTACTCTCACAGGGGTTGCTCGCGTACCGTTCGATTCGAAATGATCCATCCCTCCCGACACTTAGCCCACTTGTTTCGAATTGCACTGCTTTCAATACTGGCGAATTGCTGCCTGCTCGCAGGCACGGGAGATGTCGCCCAACCGGACACCATCACCTTTCCCTCGGAGGACGGACTGACGATCACTGCAGATCTCTATGCGCCAGACGGCACCACAAATCGCCCGGCGATCGTGCTCTTCCATCAGGCGGGCTACAGCCGCGGCGAATACTGCGAGATCGCGCCGCGACTCAACGCCCTGGGCTTTGCCTGTATCGCGATCGATCAACGTTCGGGGAATCAAGTGAACGGCGTGGTGAACGAAACCGCCAGACTCGCGCGGGCGGAAGGGCGTGGCACTCAGTTCGAGGATGCTCTGCCAGACATGCGTGCCGCACTTGCCTATGCCCGATCGATCAACAGCAACGCGCCCGTTGTCGGCATGGGCAGCTCCTATTCTTCGTCTTTGGTCCTGACCATCGCAGCTGGTAATCCGGAACTGGTCGATGGCACTCTATCGTTCTCTCCAGGCGAATACTTCAGCAATGCAAAGTGGATCCAGAACGCAGCCGCGAAAGTGAGCGTGCCTGCTTTCATCACTTCTGCCCGATCGGAACGAAACGGTTGGGCCGGTATCTTAGAGGCGATCGCATCACCGGACAAAGTCAGCTTCATCCCTACTAGCGCAGGCCGACATGGAGCCAGCACGCTCTGGCCAACAACTACCAGCAACGAACCTACCTGGGAAGCCGTCGAGAATTTTCTCAGCCAATGGCTGCCTGAACCGGCCCCGGCAGCACTCCGGGCGAACATCACTTACAATCCCACCAAGGGCGAGATTTCTGCAACCTTTTCTCGCCTAGCACAGGTGGTGGAAACCTCGTCCGATCTGACGCGTTGGTTCGCCGTTACGACCGTGAGCGGGAAAGCAGCACCCGTGGAACTCATTTTCCCTACGGATAAATCCAGCACTTTCCTGCGCTCGCGCCCACTTGATCAGACGACGACAAGTGCAGACGTCACTGCCGTCACCACCAGCGGCTCGGACGGTCGCTACACTTTGAACGTCACGATTCGCAGCACGGAAACAGGATGCGATCAATATGCCGACTGGTGGGAAGTGCTCAGCACTGACGGGGAACTTCTGGCCCGACGCGTGCTTGCGCATAGTCACGTCGCAGAGAATCCGTTCACACGGTCGGGCACTGTCGCGGTGGATGCAGACACCATCGTCTGGGTGCGTGCCCATATGAACCACTGTGGATACGGCGGAATGGCGATGACCGGCTCCGTGGCCACCGGGTTCCAGCCAGCAGAGTTACCAGCGAGTTTTGCTCCATGGGTGACCACTGAAGGCCCCCTTCCAGACGGCTGTGCATTTTGATTCCTCGAAAAAGAAATTTCTTGTGCGCTTGACCTCCTTCATGGCAAGTCATACGGAGGATGACAGGCTGGCGGCCTGGGGAGCATTTCCTGATTACCTCTTCAGTGTGGATAATCCATCGAGCGATGAGCTTCAGAACATTCGCATGGTCGGCGCGGGCGGCCCCTACGCAATCGCGATCCGGCATGATGGAACATGGGTGGGAATTGGGAGCCACCAACGCGGTACGCTACTCCCACCAGATGACATCGATCTTTCTCGGGTTTCCGCGCTCGACATCGATCTTTGGCATGCAGTGGCACTTATGGATGACGGAACAGTGAAAGCGTGGGGTCGTCCAGAACTAACCAGGGTACCTGAAGATTTGTCTGGAGTGACTGCCATTGCCTGCGGCAGCTCTCACACGTTGGCTCTAAAACAGGATGGCACAGTCGTTTCGTGGAGCGAAGATGGATTGATGGCAATCCCAGAGAATGTCCAAGATATCATCGCAGTTGCGGCAGGTCATCATGGAATTTCCGCAGTTCTCGACCGCACTGGATCGGTGTACGTCTGGACGAACGATGGGTATTGCTGCTCCTCGGGGGCTCCTGACGTTCCGCTTGATCTCGGCCGAGCCAGGAGCATCGATGCAACGAGTTCTGGCATTGTCGCCCTGGTGCCCCTGCGGAGATCTGGCGAAGCGGCATTCGAACAGTGGCGGAAGTCGCATTTCGGAACATTCGATCCCGTCGGACACGCCGCCGATGGCGAAGACCTCGACCTCGACGGACTGAACAACGCGATGGAATTCGCCACCGGCGGTGATCCTCGCCGCTTCGGCTCGCCTCCACTCAGCGTCGCCGTTCGCTCAGGAGTTGCCCAAGTCACCTATCGCCGGAATCCGCTCGCCAGCGGCTTGTTCGAATTCATCCTCGAGACCATCGACTCCCTGGACGCAGAAACGTGGACACCGCTCCCAGCTTCATCGGCTGATTGGGTAACCGCACGCGACAATTTCGACGAAATCGCGGTCGATCTGCCGGTTGATGCCAAGTCACCACGGTTCGTCCGGCTGCGCACCATCCAGCGCTAGCATCTGGGGTA
>JAQCER010000559.1 GCA_027618625.1 Verrucomicrobiota bacterium | reverse complement strand
AAGCGGGTTTTCAGGCGCGAACTTGAGACCGTTGTCACCGAATACTCGAACGATTCAGCCGAAGTTGAAGCGGAACTGGATGGACTGCGCAAGTTGTTGCAATGATGCCAGCAAAGCCTGGCACTCAGCCTGCAGTCGCACGATTTTCACGAACACGATTGATCTTACCAAACCCAATCCCAAGCCTAAACTCAATCTCAATAGTAATCCATGCCTGCAACGAACCATGACATCCGCAATGTAGACAAAAGGCGCCTCGCCACGCTTTTGGACTTCGTCATGAGCGAAGGCGAAGAGAGGGAAGAAAACTGCGAGCCTGGAAAGACGGAGAATAGTTCTGCCTCTCCTGACGACTGTTCATCCGAATAGCCCTTCAAAGTAACATTCGCGATGGGCTGCGGATCACGCAGGGTGGGTACGGGTGGACATTGCAAAGGGGGGGGTGTTCGTGTCGGATGTCAATTCCGTTGCGCCTGCCTCGAATCCCTATTCACACCGCTTGCCACAACCAGCGATATCTCCCGCCGACCTGGGTCAGCGAACAAGGCTTCGCGCATTGCCTTGCGCACGAATGCTTCGATCCGCGTTCTCATCGGGCGGGCGCCGAGTCTCGAATCGAACCCGAGTGCTGCAAGATGACGGACGGTGGCTTGGTCATAGTCGAAGGCGTAGCCCGCTTCCTCATGACGGCGTATTTCTCGGATCAGCATGTGGCGGGCGATGGCTTCGAGATCCTTGAATGCGAGCCGATCGAATACCGCGACGGTATTGAATCTGGCGAATACCTCTGGCCGCAGTTGGGCCTGCGCCTGCCTCTCGATGAAACGCACCAGCGTCGCCCGCACGCTGCGACGGGATTCGAGTATAGCCTGGGCCGCAATGTTGGAAGTGGCGACTACATGGAATCCGCTCAAGTCGATCGTCACCCCGTCCGCCATGGTGATGCGTGCGGCATCCAGAATTTGCAGGAGGATGTCCAGCACGCGGGGATGCGCCTTCTCGATTTCGTCGAAGAGCAGAGTGCCTTCCTGCCCAATCGCATCGAGCCTTCGTCCTAGAACGCCGCGCTCACCGAGTTTTCCGCCGATCAACACTGCCAGCGATTCCTGAGTTTGAAATTCGCTCATATCGAATCTCGCCACGCTGTCCTCCCGGTTCGAGAGGTAACGCGTGAAGGCCAGGCAGAGTTCCGTCTTGCCCACGCCGGTCGGCCCGAGGAAGAGGAAGGTGCCCTTCGGGCGCGAGGGATCAGTCAGACCAAGTTCACCGTCGAGCAAGGCATCGACCACCATGGGAATCACGTGGCATTGTCCAATGACATTCTCCTCAAGGTAACCTCGCAGCCCCTTGAGACGGGCGATCCGATCACGACTGACAGCGGTGCTCATCGCGATGGCTGCCGATCTCCCCATTCCTTCAGTTTCTCCGATTGCGGCGGATCGTTTTTGGCGTCGATGGCTCCGGGATCGGCTTGTTCTTGGGCGGATTCCGCTGCATCCAGCTGGCCTCGCAACCGCGCGATTTCCTCCTGTAGTTCCGCAATCTGCATCACCTGACGTGGATCGCGATCCAACCTTTCCTTCGCCTCGGCGATGGCCGTGATCAACTGCCCCTTCGCGGCCTCAAGCTCTCGGGTCAAGTCCTGTTGTCGCGCCACTTCCGCGCGAATCTGCTTATCCTCCGGCAAGGGTTTGAACGATTGATCCATCACCCGCGTCACAGGTGCGTTGGCGTCCAGTGGCGGATTCGACCGGGCAAGATTCCACCGTCCAGACTTCTCAAGTCGGTACACCTGGTGCGCTTCCCGCATCAGATCTCCAGTTCGTGTGCTACTGCGACCTACATGATAACTTTTCACGAATTCCGGTGTTCGCACGCGTCGAAGATCGTCGCCCTTGGTGTAGGCAACGCGAGTGATGGCCGTTGGCTGGGAGGGTTTGATTCCCATCACGGGCTGCGATCGTTTCGCCGAAGTGCACCCCACGTTGAGGAACACGAGTGGTGCCGCTACGGCAACACCGACGTTGAATCGCAATAATCGATCGATGGTTTTCATGGGTGACGTGGTCTGGTGTCGGTTTGATTTTCGCCGCGCTCACGAGCCTCCAATGAACGCACAAGTGCTTCCCGCTGGCGTAGCGCGGCTTCGGTCGAAGGTGATGTCACCGTTGGGGATCCACCATCGGTAGGTTCAACTCGCTCCGGTTCTGCGGCGGGCTCCCAGCTGTTACGGGGCGAAGTGCCCTGGGTCAGTCCCGCCACGCTCGCCAGCTTCGGTTCGAACACTTGCAGCGTGTAGACGTAGAATTCTGTTCCAGCCGGGACGCGGACAAAGAGGCCATCGCCCTCGATCTGATCCACCAACAGATCCGCATAGCGATCTGCAACCGCCGAGGCCCCTTCGAGCGCGGCATTGCCCGGCGAACTGCGCGGCAGGTTCCCAAAGAGGCTCTCCGTGGTCTCCTTGCTGTTACGAGCAATCCCTGAAATCGCTGTCGAAGCAAACAGTTTGAACTCCAGCAGCTCGTCGGTCTTGGCGATGCTGCCACGAATGCCCGCCGATCCATCGGTGATGCCGTAGTCGTCTTTGTCCACATCGTGTTGCCGATCGAGCGCCACGCCTCTGATGTTGACCTCGCGACCATCGTGCCACACGAATCGCCACACCCCATGCACCTCGATCCGGTCTCGCACGCGCCCTTGTCTGGCGAAGCTATGCACCTCGGTTCCTGCGGGCACGATCAGTTTCTGATTGTGCCAAACATCCTCAGTGACAAAACCAACCACCGGCGTGTTCAGTGAACTGGAATCGACCGTGATGATCAGCTGACAAGGGATCAACGTTCCCGGAGGAGCAAAGTGACGCGGTGGCTGTGGTGCCTCTATCGGTCGTGTGTTGGCAGGTCGTGTTGGCTCGAAGAAGTGCATCAACTTCGGCAGCTCTGCGGGTGTCTGTTGCCTGACTTCGGTCGACTGGGGAGGCGCCGGTGCGTCCTGCGGTGCCGACTTCGGCGTGAACTTATCGAGCCTGTTGTCCTGAACCCATTCTGAAGCAATGGGCTCGCTGGTTTCCTGGGGAACCCGTTCGGGCACCATCTGACCGAGCCGTTCAAGATTCACTTTAGCTGCCTCTTCCGCCGCTCTCTCGCCGGCCCTGCGCTCGCGGTATTCGCGGACGAAGTAGAAGAACACGAAGGTTCCGGCCAGGAATAAAATCGCTGCACCCGCCGGGCTTTTGAAGAATCCGATGATGCGCCCGATCATTTGCTGTCCCTCCCTGTTGAACTGATTGAGCTAGCCGAGTTGGTCAGTGGTGGCAACAGTGGCAACAGTCCCGCACTTGGCGGCGAGTCGTTCGGCGGCAGTTCTGCTTCATCCCCGGGCTCCTGGTATTCGGTCATCAACGCTGGCAATTCCCCGTAGGCCCCGTAGGCGCTAATCACCAACTGGAAGTCGTTCTTGATACTCAGATGGGCGCGCGCGCCCTCGGTATCGCCCTTCAAAACCACATGCGCCAACGCCTTTCCGTTTGCCTCCACGAATCCGGACGCATCGGCAACGGTGACCGGATAGAGACGGCCGCCGACCTTGATTTGCATCGACCCCGGATCGTAGCCAATGGCGTCATCCCTTCGGTTCTCGATCTCGACGATGAACGTGAACGTATCCTCTTGCGGAAAGCGAATGATCTCCCGAATCACGGTCGAAACCTCCCCATCATCGTAGCGCGAATCCACTTTCCGACTCTGCGCTCCCTCGTAGAGCTTCGGCAGCGAAT
>JAQCER010000558.1 GCA_027618625.1 Verrucomicrobiota bacterium | reverse complement strand
GCAGGTTTGTGGATGTGTCAGGCAGCGGCTTCGCTGGCGCGACGGCTCCACTCATCGCCAACGCACTGACATTCGCAGATCAGGACGGCGACCTGCTTGATGATCTCGGAGTTGCGGCGGTGCGGTCGAACACCGGAGCCAGAATCGAGTCATTTCGGGCGCTTGCTAACAACAGCATTGCTACTCCCTCCAACGGTAACAGCCCGGCACAGATCACAGAATCAAGCAGCCGCTTGTTCAGCAATAGGGCCCGCAGGATTGCCGTCGAACAGTCCGGCACAACGGATCGATCACCCAGGCATTTCTCGCTGGTTTCGGAATTCCAGGATGCCGGATGGGCCAATGACATTGCACTGTTCGACTACGACAACGATGGTGACCTTGACTGCTACGTTGCCAACGGACATATGAGCGGCAAGTCCACGAGAGATTACGACCTCTTCTTCTGGCAGCGGGAGTTGTGGGCAGCTACCTCAATTGAGGACCCGGTACTCGCAGTGCTGTTCACCGACCGCTTTCGCCCCGAGCCATTTCAGGGACTGAACGAAGGGCGCATCTCCTGGCAGGGGCATCAGGCAAATCGTTTCTATCGCAACGACGGAACAAGCGGGCCGAGTGGCTTTTATGAGACTGGATTTCTCGTTGGCGCTGCATTGACCGATGACAGCCCGGCCACGCATGCCGTCGATCTGGATCTGGACGGCAGGATCGACCTGCTCGTTGTCACCCAGAAATGGCAAACCGAGAACGGCCAATTGTTTCCTCAGCAAAGCCTGACCGTTCTACGCAACGAGAACGCAAACGCCCAAAGCTGGACCGGCTTTTTATTCGAAAACGTCCCAGCGAACTTGCCACTGGCAGGGATCAAGGTGGAACTGGAATTCGACAAGGAGCAACAACAGACCCTGCTCCTGGATCAGGGCACATCCGCCATCCATCTGGGACTAGGAGTTCGGCAAGCACCCACCCGAGCGACAATCCATTGGACGGACGGCACCAGGCACTATATCGATGCTCCATCGACTGGACGTTACCTCCGGATTCAGTACTTGCTCAACTAAATCAATCCAATCCTGGTCGGGGCGCATCCTTGAATTGATTCCCGGCCAGGTTTCGTGTATCTTGCAGCCCAATGATCGTTACAGCCATGTCCACTTTCCGCGTGCGCGTTCGCTTGGTCTTCTGGCTGGGGCTGTCTGCGATGGTCGGCTTGGCCGGGCTTGGCGCGTGGACTGCGGACGCCGCCGAACTCACGTCGGCGCAGTTGGACAACTTCGAGAAGCGGATTCGCCCATTCTTGGCCAACGATTGCTACGAGTGTCATGGCGCGAAAAAACAGAAAGGCGGACTGCGGGTGGATTCGCGCGACGGCTTGCTGAAGGGCGGCGATTCCGGACCGGCGGTGGTGCCGGGAGATGCCGCCAGGAGTTTGCTCATTCAGTCGATTCGCCACGAGCATTCCGAGTTCAAGATGCCGAAGGATCGTCCGAAGCTGTCCGATTCAGCCATATCATCGTTCGTTCAATGGGTGAACGACGGTGCACCCGACCCGCGGGATCATCCGCCGAGGGACGCGGAAGCGACGGCCGCGGATTGGGCGAGCGTGTTCCAAGCGCGCCGTGAGTGGTGGAGTTTTCAGCCCTTGAAGCAGCCAGCGCCACCGGTCGTGGACGACGTCAGTTGGTCGGATGATGTGATCGATCGCTTCATCCTGGCCAAATTGGAGAGTAACGGGCTTCGACCCGCATCGCCGGCCAGTCCGGCAACCTGGCTGCGTCGCGTCCACTTTGTGATCACCGGTTTGCCGCCAACCGCCGAGGAAGTTGAGGCATTTCTGAAGGACACTTCTCAAGCCGGCCGGGCCCGCGTGGTGGATGGGCTTCTGGCCTCGCCTCACTTCGGCGAGCGTTGGGCGCGCCATTGGATGGACCTCGTCCGCTTCGCCGAGACCTATGGGCATGAGCAGGACTACACGATCCCACACGCGTGGCAATATCGCGATTACCTGATCCGGGCGTTCAACGCCGACGTGCGCTACGACCAGTTTGTGAAGGAACAGATCGCCGGCGATCTTCTCCAGCCTCCCCGGACTCATCCGACGGCCGGGTTCAACGAGTCGATCATCGGCACCGGTTGGTGGTACATGCACCAAGCCACACACGGTCCGGTGGATCCCTATCTGGACGAGGCGGACCGGATTGACAACCAGATCGATGTGTTCTCCAAAACCTTTCTGGGCCTGACCGTCGCCTGCGCTCGCTGTCACGATCATAAATTCGATGCAATCTCCACCCAGGACTATTACAGCCTGACGGCATATCTGCGAGGCTCACGCCAGGATATTGCATGCCTGGATCCGGACGGAACGCTCGAGCCACGGGTCGAGGAATTGCGCCGTCAGCACGCACGCGAAACCGAAACGTTGCGCGGGGCGCTGACGCACGTGCGCACTGCGGACGGACCGAAGATTGCAGCTTACCTGGAGGCGGCGCACGAGGTCATGCTTGGTCCGCCCAAGCCCACCGACGCCGAAACGACTCAGCGTCCGGACTTGGTGTTCGAGGATTTCGAGGACGGCACGTATGCCCGCTGGACGGCGGAGGGAACCGCGTTCGGGACTGAGCCGGCCGCCGGCAAGCATCCGAATCAGCAAGCCGTGGAAGGGTTCCAGGGTCGGCGTCTGGCGAATAGCTTTACCCAAGGCGACGCGCCCAAGGGCACACTTCGTTCAGCGCCTTTCCGTGTCACCTATCCCCACATCCGCTTCCTTTTGGGTGGAGGGATCCCGACGAAGAAAGCCAGGATTGCCCTGCGTGTGGATGGTCGCGAGGTTCGTGAAGCCTCTGGGCAGAATCGCGAACTGCTCGAGCCCAAGGTGTGGGACGTCCGGGAGTTTGCGGGGAAGGAGGCGACGCTGGATATCATCGACGACGACGACAGTACGTGGGGGCACATCAATGTGGATCACATCGTGTTCACCGATTCGCCGGAGACAGGGCGACCTGCCTACGTGCGCCCGATCGCAGCGGTGGCGCGGGAGCGCGCGCTGAATGCCGCGGTCCTTGAGTGGTGGATGACCGAGTTGACATCCTCAGAGGTGCGCACGTCCTCGCATCCCTTGCACTCTTGGCTGGCGGCGCTGGAACGTGAACACCCATACCCTTCCTCCAGCCCAGAAGCGACCGCGCCCAGAACCGAGTCGTCGGAGCCGGTGGCGGCGGGGCTGGAAAAGCCTGCCAGTGGTTCCCTGGATGCGGCGGGGTACGAGCCATTTCAAGCCCCTGACTTCAAGGCCTGGTTCCCGAGCGGGCAGGCGTTCACTTCTGGGGCAAACTCGGGCGGCCCCTGGCGGGTTGACGGCAGCGGGATCGAGTTCCTTGCCCCGGGCGTGGCCCACAGCGGACGCCATGCCGACGCACTTCAGGGAACTTTGCGATCGCCGACTTTCACGATCACGCACTCGAACATCCATCTTCGTCTCGCGGGCCGGTCGGGACAAGTCCGATTGATCATCTCTCGCTACGGCTTACGCGAGTTTAACCCGCTCCTCTTCGAGCGAACGTTGTTCGACGTGAACACGGACGGCCAATTCGCCTGGCACTCGATCACCTCGGGGCTTCATCGGCACATTGGGCGGCCCGCCTATTTCGAACTCATCGATGGTGGCGACGGCGACGTGGCGCTGGATCGCATCGTCTTCTCGACCAGCACCCTACCGCCGACGGATCCGCCGTTGATCGCTCTGACTCCCGGCGGGTATTCCACGGAGCAGGCAGCC
>JAQCER010000557.1 GCA_027618625.1 Verrucomicrobiota bacterium | reverse complement strand
CTCGCCGCATGGGAAAAACCTCTTCGTGATTCGTTACGAAGAACTCGTTCGCTACCCGGAACACGCCAAGGCGGCATTCCTGACCTGGCTGGGTATCCCTGCCACTCCCGAATCGATCAACCGCGAATACGTGAATCAGAATCCCGGCGAAGGCTGGGACGACAGCGTGCACAAGCGTCGCGATGTCAGCGACTACGCGATCCAGAAGTGGACAAAGATGGGACAACTCCCCGCCACTTTGACATCAGTGTTAGGTTCCTGGCAGCAGAACCCGGAAGCCCGGGAAATGATGCGCCTCCTCGGCTACCATGAAACCGGCTTCACCCAGCCAGCCCTCAGCGGCGAAGGATTCACCTTTTTTCGCCAGGCGACCGATGCATCTCAGATTGAGGAGGAGGCTGCTCCCGCAGTCGTCGCCACGGGATGAAAGTTTCTTCGAACAAAACGCGTGGCCTCCTTGCCCTGGCAGTAAGCATCGTGTGCTGCGCCGCATCCCAGCTTTTGCTCAAGTCGGGAATGTCCGCCATCGGCACGCTGCCAGCATTGAACAATTTGCCTGCGTATGCAGTCAGCTTGATCACACCACCGATCATTGGCGGTCTCATGCTCTATGCCTTCGGTACCGCACTCTGGCTCATCTGCCTTACCAAGCTCGACCTGAGCGTCGCCTATCCCGCGTCAGCCGTGCAGTTCCTCCTCATCTTTGCCGGAGCGTGGTATTTCTTCGGTGAACCAGTCACCAATCCCAGACTCGCCGGCGCCGCAGTCGTGATTGCGGGTGTCCTGTTGCTCACCTTGGACCGAAAACCATCCACTCCCAGCCCTACTACCCTGAACTGAACTGCCATGGCCCTCGCCCTCGCCTTTCTTAGCATCGCACTTATGGCGATCTCCCAGCTTGTGTTCAAGGCGGCCTCCCTGCGCCTCGCCGCCAGTGCCCCACGACTAAAACCACGCGGCTCGTTCTTCGCCATGATCAGCCAACCTCAGGTGATCATGGCGCTCGGTCTCAATGGCTGCGCTGCAGTGTGCTGGCTACTTGCCCTCAGCCAGCTCGATCTCAGCTACGCCGCGCCACTGCTCTCCCTCAACTACCTGCTGGTTCCCATCGGCGCATTTCTCCTGTTCCGGGAAAAAGTCAGCCGTCAGCGCATCCTCGCGATTCTCGTCATCTGTAGCGGAGTGCTCATTTGCCTCTTCAGCTCCAGCAGCGGCGGTTGATCAATCGATCGACCGATCAACCGACCGGCCTGCCGAAGGAAGGATTGAATCAGCGGCATTCCTGACTACAATCAGGAACTCATGCTGGGCGCGGCCAAGAAATCGATCAACGAGATCGGCGAACGACTCAAGATGCAGGCCCTGATCATGGCCGGCATTGTTGCGTGCATCTGGATGGTTGAAATCATCGATAGCCTAGCTCCTTTCGACTTCGAGTCGCTTGGCATCCGCCCCCGCCAGCTGCTTGGAATGGTGGGTATTGTCTTCGCCCCATTCCTTCACGATAGTATTGGACATTTGGCGGGAAACAGCATCGGCCTGTTCTTTTTCGGCTGGGTCATCTTGTTGGGCGGCACGCCATCATTCATACGAGTCACTGCTCTCATCGCGATCATCGCGGGCATGGGTACCTGGGTGTTTGGTGCCGGCAACAGCATCCACATCGGAGCCAGTGGCATCGTCTTCGGCTATATGGCATTTCTCCTCCTGCGGGGATTTTTCGAGAAGAGTCTGCGCTGGGTGATCGTCGCATTGATCGTTGCATTCGTAATCTATGGCTTCGTCGACCTCGGCTTAAGCAGCACCGCCGAGAACGACAACGGCGCGGTCAACATATCGTGGTCCGGGCATCTGAGTGGCTTCGCTGGCGGCATCATTGCGGCGTGGATCTTTTACTACCGCCCCAGGAATTTTCCGTACGCCCAGAAACAGATCGCCAAAAAGCCAACGCCCTCCCCCATTGTCAGCGCCATCCTGACCTGGTTCAGCAAGCGCCATTGAGCGGAAGCCGTCAACAGTCCTTAAATCACTTTCGAGGTTCAATCACACGGCTTCACGACTCGCTGCCTACGCTGAAGGCACCATCTTTGACACCAACCAAGGCTCGCTCCGGTGGACGGTCCATCCTAGTCATGTCGGCCGGGTCCGTCCCGTCGGGTCTCGGTAGACGCTTTCGATCGCTCGTTTCTTCATTCTCTCCTTTCGGCTTGTTGATGCCCAGTGCCTCGTCAGCCTGGGCGCCGGAGAGGTCGTTTTCTGCGCACCACTTGATGGGACACTTGCCGTTGGTGGCGGAGTGGGACTCATCACATAGCTTCCTGGCTAGAGCGTCGATTTCCAGCGGCACAGGCTTGTAACCGAGCTTGCCTGCGTCCACACGGCCGAGCACCAGCACCTGTTCCATGAGGTCAGCCATGTTCTTTGTCGCGGTGTGGATGTCGTCGAAGAGTTGCGTCTTCTCTTCCTGGGGGAGCCGGTCTTCATAGTGCCGTAGCAGTTCCACCGCGCTCATGGTGATGCCAAGTGGCGTACGGAATTCATGGCTGACCATCGATACGAACCGGTTCTTCAGCTGGCTCAGATCCTGCTCCTGCGCGAGAGCGCGAGCGAGTTCGGCTTCGGCCTTTTCGCGGACGGCGACTTCATTGCGCAGCATCGCGTTAGAGACGGCAAGGTCAGCGGTGCGGTGTCGTACCTGGAGCTGAAACCACCATGCGCCAGCTAACGCCGTCGCCAAGCCTGCAGTTAGTCCAATGATCCAACGCCACGCGATGGGTGAGAGACCACGCCAAGACGGCGCGACGGATGCAAGACGGCGCAGCCCCGCCGACTCGGCGACCTGCAGCTTGAACGGACGTCCATGCTCCGCAGGGAAGAGCACGCCGGTCGCCTCGATCATATCACCTTCTTGATATCTGGAAGCGATTCTTGCGAGCGGTCCGCTGCCAGTCGCCGCAGACAGCACCTCGGCTTGAACCGTGGTTCCACCGCAGTCCAGCGCTAGTTTTTCGATTGATCCCAAAGCGGCTGCTGGTTCGTGCCAGAGTACGCGGCCCTTCAATCTCACATGATCGCACGCCACAGCGGCAGGGTTCCTTCCATCGGCGCTGATCGCAGTTGGAAGCTTGCCTGATGAAAGCGTGCGGAAAGCTGCGAAGTTCATCTGCACAAAAGGCGCGACCGACAGTGGCGAACCGACCAGCTCCACGCGGTCGCCTCGTGCCAGGGACTCCGGCACCGGCGGCGGGATCAATTCCAGTGGATTCGTGGCGCCGAGAGCGTGGAATGGCTGTAGCACACTCGCCCGCAGGGCCGGTCCCTGCTCGCTGCGTAGATAGATGAACTCCTCGTGGCGCGCCAACACCGTGGCCTTGAGGCGGAGCCGGTCCGCGGTCGCCCCACTTGCTTGCAGCGCGGCGAGATTGGCCAGCGGCGCGGCAAAAAGCTCCTCCGTTCCCGGCGCGACGACGGTGATCTGATCGGTGGACGACACCCGCAGCGCCGTGTGGCCACGGCCAACATTCGCGCAGCGCAAGCGCAGTCGCGCGCCCCACCCTTCGCGCAGAGAGAGGCCTGCGCGCCAGTCATGCACATTGACCACCGCCCAGCCGGACATATCAGTGACGTGCAGAGTCACCACCCCATTCTGCAAGGCCGCCTGCATCACCACCCCCTCAACCTCCACCCAGCGCCCCGCATTCGCGCCATTGAGCGCGGTCGGCAGACTTGTCCCCAGCGGCTCGGGAAGCCTGCCGGGCTCGAGGATACGGGCGGTAGTGGTCTTGAGGAAAAAGC
>JAQCER010000556.1 GCA_027618625.1 Verrucomicrobiota bacterium | reverse complement strand
GAATGTCTTCCGCAAAGTGCCCGTCTGGGCTTTCCATGGAGCAGACGATGATGTGGTGAGCCCCGAGAGGATGCAGGCGATCGCGAAAAAGCTGAAGCGTTCCGACAAATTCCGCTACACCGAGTATCCGGGCGAAGGACATGGAATTACCGGAAAGGTCTTCGATGACGAGAAGGTCCTGACATGGTTGTTCGAGCAGAAGCGCAAATGACTAGAAACCACTCCTTCGGGAGAAGAGTTGCGGTGGCTACCACAACCCGGGTTTCTCGCGGAGTTGGAAGATCGTTTGAGTCGAGTCCTTTCTTATGATGACAGATTCGACGTAACGGCGGTGTTCTTTCAGGAAGAGGGCGATTGCGGCGATCCTGTTTTCAGTAGTGATCAGTCGGACTCGCGGATCGGTGTACAGGGCAGTGGTGAGATCATCAATGCCATGTTCCTTCAAAAATTGGTAATAGCGCGGCGAGCGGAGATCTCCATCGGTGTAAAGAAAGTGCCAGTCCTTCCAGTCGTGCATGGTATCGAAAGGCGAAACCCGTTGGAACGGATACTGGAGCACAATCAGGTAAAGGTTATCGGGGCCTTTCGGCAGATCACCGACCATGGCATCAAAATCGGCGCGGCGTTCAATTCCCCTGCGTCCCATCAGCAGCTGGTCGAGCAAGTGGAAGGCAGCCAGGGCGATGGCGCAGGCGAGCACAAGAGATCCGAGCCATTTGGAGAAAAGCGGTCGCTTTGCGCCTCCGATCGTACGGTCGGCAGCGGCAAGAAGAAGCGTTGCAAAAAACGAACTCCACACGATCGAGAACTGCACGTGAGATGGAAGCTTGAGGTGGAGAAAGAGATAGCCACCCAGCAGGCAAGCGCCGAGCCAGACGGAGGCTCCAAGCAGCCGGACATGCCTGCGGGCGTTGGCAAGCACGGCCGCAGAAAACAGCAAAGGCAGCAGGCAGACCGGTGTAACGATAAAGTGCCTGGCAACGGCGAATGTCGCCTTCAGCCAGGTGGCTGGCGAAGCAGAAAGGGTGGTCAGGGCAGCGCTCGCTCGCGCCAGCGCCTCGGCTGAGAAAACCTTCTCGTCGAAATAGAGCCAGTAGAACAACATCTCCGCATCGTTGTGGCTCCAGCCGATCGATTGCAGTTTCGCTTCAACCTCTGGCGACGTTTTCTCCTGATCAAAGATCAACTCGCGCGCATGGCGATTGTTCACCAGGAATGACGACGGAACCTCGATATCCTTAAATTTGGCCCACTCGGGATCGGATCGCATCTGTGCGGCACTCCAGGAGTAAAGCCCGAACATGGCACTAAGGATCGCCACGCTGGTAATGACGTGTGTCCACCTCGCGACACGTTTCCAGCACCAGAATCCTATCAAAACCAATACAGGGGCGAAGGTGACGCCTGCAAGGAGTAGCGCGTGCCATCGGAGCATTCCCGCCAGGATCAGGCAGCACCATCCGCAGGCGATGCGCCCGACTCCGATTCTGGGTGGATCCGATGTCGCCTCTTCCAGAATCACAGTGCCGATGAGTGAAACGCCGGCGATCGCCAGCAGACAGGTAGTTTTTGTGAATTGAAGATCGATCCAGAAAAATGCTCCTACGCTGAGAGTGGCCAGGAATACCAGCACTTGCCACGACCTGCTGCTGGAACACCGACACCAGACAAAGCAGATCAGTGCCATGGCGATGAGTTGACTTCCCGTCAGGCCGATTCCCACCCAAGGAACATGAGGTTGGGCCGTATAGAGAAACTTCAGGGCTTTGCCGAGCAACCGATTGGAATAGAGCAGGACTTCCGAAGGCCCGCCAGGAACGCCGACTCCTGATGCGAACATGGTGGCGCGCACTTCATCCGTGCTGCCGCCATACTCGTCGATGCCGGAGTAGTGTGGGTGCATGCCTGCCCATACCAATAGCAGGAAAACCACGAGCAAGGCTACCGCAATCGCCCACGCGACTCGGAACGAGCCAGGTTCGAAACGGGATGGCTGGCCTAGTCCCACTCGCACTCAGCCAGGCGTTGGGCGTAGACTTCCCTGGCGTGCTGGTAGTCGGCCTTGGCCTGTTCCATTTCGCTTTCATGAATGAACGATTCCTTGTTCTTCCAGCACTGGTCGACACCTTTGAGGCACCAGTCGATGCTGCGGCGGAATGCCCGGATCGGCTTGTCCGCGACCACCACGAACACCGGATTCGTGTGCGACGAACGCAGGATTCTCACGGCGATCCAACTACTGCGACTTACTTCGATGTCGAACTCAAGATCGTGCACGCTTCCGTCCGCAAGAATCTCTTTCGTCGCCACGGGATAGCCATTCTGCAGGATTTCAACAGGCACGGTCCGAGTGTTGCCGATCCGTGCATGCTCGACGTGCCAGTACGGTTGCTCGCTATAGGCGCGACTGCGAATGTCTTCGCGGGGCTCGAGTTCGAGCATCGCTGCGGCCTGCAGTTTGACTTTCACTTTGCGCCCAGCGTCGAGTTTCAACTCGCTGCCGTTCTCGCCCATTTTAACATCGTCGACCTGAAATTCCAGCAGGTGACTTTTGCCATCACCGACGTAGTTGCGGCCTTGGCGGATGCCTTCGCACCAGGCGTCGTAGTCGAGCTTGTTGTCGAGTTTCACGTAAGAGCGACCGAGGCCTACGCGCTCACCATAGATGCAGGGAAAGTCGGTCTCGCCACTGATGCGCGTGCGGAATCCAGCGTTCAGCGTGTGATACCAGATGTTCAACTCCCAGACGTAGGGCGTATCGACCGTGGAAATAAAATCCACTGCCGGAACGAGTGCACCATCCGGTCCAGGGATATTGTGGGTGACATCGACGATGTATTCATTGGCACCGATGCCATCGTAAGGTGGCACGATGTAGTTGGGTAGCTCATCGGTATCCACTTGCAGCCCCCAGCCGGAATGCGCCGGGCCGACCACAGCGCCTTGTTTCTTCGCCCAGCGCAGGGTGTTGAGGCAAAGTGTGGGCCAGTGGTGTTTCGAATTACCTCCGGGGTACATCTGATCCTTCAATCGCAGCAGGCAAAGGTGACCGCTCTGGTGCGAGCCAAACCCTGACACTTCCACATCGTAACGCAGCACGTAAGGATGCTGCGAAACCTTGTCATTCTGTCCGGTGAAGAATTGCTTCTGATAATCAAAGCACGGGCCCCAGGTCAGGTTGACGCCAACTTTGAGATCCTCACCCAGGCAGTGGCGCATCATGTCCGGCGCGTGCACGCCTTCGCTCGGAGCCGTGTAGTGGGCGCAGCCGGCGGCATGAATATGATGATCGCCCGACCACCATCCGGTGAGAGAAGGATCGATCCAACGCTCCACTTTGAATGCCAATTCCTTGGTCTCTGGAGTGATGTCGAGATTCCAGTGCTGAGGAATCGACTCAGGGCCTCGCGAAAAGTGCGCTTCATACTTTCCGATAGGCAGGTGGATCTTCTCACCGTGCATGCGGTAAACTTGCGGATGGAAGGCAAAGTCCGGCGCGGCGCGTTTCGACTGGGCCGGATAGACGCGGCCAAATGGGTCGCGGAACTCAAATGCCGCCGTGGTAGGCTGGCCGTTCTCGTCGAGCACCGTCAGCGCGATTTCGTGCGCAGGCTGGCAGTCAAAGAGAATATCGACCTCATTGCGAAAGCCCAGGTCCTGGGTGCCCTGGCCGACATCAAAGATGAGCTTGCCCTCTCGCTTACCGGCATCGCGCGAGTAAAGTTGGACGATGCGATACTCGCAGGCCAATCCACTCAGGGTGGGAGTGAGAGGCTGTTTGTCAAACATCGCAAGATCC
>JAQCER010000555.1 GCA_027618625.1 Verrucomicrobiota bacterium | reverse complement strand
TCTTCGGGATGGGCAGCATCCCCCACTCGGGCATGCCGGGGGCACCTTTGGGGCCGGCACTTTGCAATACGATGACAGAGTCCTTGGTCACGACGAGATCTGGATCGTCGATGCGTGCGGCCATGTCGTTATAGTCTTTGAAAACGACTGCCAAGCCGGTGTGGGTGAGCAATGCTGCTGAAGCGGCTGCGGCTTTGATCACTGCTCCATCGGGAGCGAGGTTTCCGTGCAGAACGGCGGTGCCACCATTCGGAGCACAGGGGTTGCTGCGCAGGCGGATGACCTGTTCGTTGTAGATCTCGGCGCCAGTGATATTTGCCCCTAACGTTTTCCCATTGACGGTAAGGCAATCGAGATGCAGCAGGTCGGGGATCTGGTTCATGAGCGCACGCAATCCGCCGCCGAGGTAGAAATCCTCCATGAGGAATCGCCCTGCCGGACGGATGTCTGCCAGCAATGGAGTGCGCCGGGAAATCACGTCGAATTCGTCGAGTTCAACCTTGATGCCTGCGCGGCCGGCCATGGCGACGATGTGCACGATGGCATTGGTCGAACCACCGATGGCCATGTCGATTGCAATCCCGTTCTCGACGGCCTGCCTGGTGAGAACCTGGGAGGGCTTCAAGTCGTTCCAGACGTTTTCAACCGCCTGGCGTCCGGCCTGCGTCGCCATTCGCTGGTGGCCGGTGTCGGAAGCGGGGATCGATGACGCACCGGGCAACGTGAACCCCATTGCTTCTGCGATCGCGGTCATGGTCGAAGCGGTTCCCATCGTCATGCAATGGCCGGGCGAACGGGCAATGCCATCTTCGATCTCACGCAAGGCTTCCGCGGGCAACTTGCCAGCTCGCCACTCGTCCCAATACTTCCAGATATCGGAACCGCTGCCAAGCGTTTCGCCACGCCATGCTCCTTTTAACATCGGCCCGCAGGGAACGTAGACGACAGGGATATCCATCGACAGCGCTCCCATCAGCAGGCCGGGTGTGGTCTTGTCGCAGCCACCCATGAGCACTGCTCCATCGATGGGATAGCCGCGCAGCGTTTCTTCGGCCTCCATGGCCAGCAGGTTGCGATAGAGCATGCTCGTGGGCTTGGTGTAGATCTCGCCTACTGACATCATGGGGATCTCGACCGGCATGCCACCCGATTGCAGGATGCCGCGCTTGATGTTCTCGACCAGCACTTTGAAATGCATGTGGCAGGTGTTCATTTCCGACCAGGTGTTCAGCACGGCGATGATCGGCTTGCCTGCGATGTCGCCGTCGTCAAATCCCATTTGTTTTGCACGCGCGCGGTGGCCCATGGCGCGGAGGTCATGCACGCCGAACCAGCGATGGGAGCGGAGTGTCTCGCGAGTCTTTTGTCGATCGGTCATGCCGGATGCTGCTAAATCCCGGGCAGCGTGTAAAGCGGGAGTCATGAGATTCACGTTGCAAGAGGTGCAAGTTTCGCCGAACAAACAGAGAATTCCCGAGTATTCGCGATGCACAACCCATACGAGGACATCCTGCCGCCTGAGAAGGTGAAGATCGGCCGAACGGCTGCATGGATTCTATCCGTGCTGTTTCTGCTGGCGATCGTGCTGCCGCCGCTGTTGTTGAGCAATGTCTCGACAGCCTCGGCGAAAGATGGTTCCGGGTGGGTTCCGGTGGTCGAGTTTGCCAAGGCGGTGCGCCCGGCAGCCGCGACCGATATGGGGATCGCGCAGCGATTGCGCGAGTTCGAAACCAAGCTGGAGCAAAACGCGGGATTCGCACGCGACCTGCGCCGGGGAACGCAGAACCAGCTCACCGGAATTTTTCGCGAAGGCAATAATCGCACGATGATCGGCAGTGATGGCTGGCTGTATTTTAGGCCGGCGCTGCAATCGCTCACGGGCTATGGCCCGATCACGCCGGAGCCATCGTCCGTGGCGAAAGATCCGTCGCGCTCGGTATGGAAACCGGCGCTGAGTGCGATCACGCGATTTGCCGGGCAGCTTCGGGAAAGGGGCATTGATCTCGTGTTGGTGCCTGCACCGATCATGCCGATGATCTATCCGGAACACCTGACAGGCAACGCCGCGCCGACTGCGCCCGTGAGGCACCGGGACTCCGATACGTTCTTCCACTCGATCCGCAGTGCAGGGATCACCGTCATTGATGTTGCCGACAAGCTTTGGCAAATGAAAGAGACGGACGCCGCTGAGGGAGCCGTGTTTCTCAAGCAGGACACCCACTGGCGACCACGTGGCATGCTGGCCGCAGCAGAAGCCGTGGCCGAATACTTGAAGGCCCAACCCTGGGCGCAGACGCTGCCACCAACTCCGGTAGAATTTGCTACCGAAAGTGTGACCGCGAGCCACATCGGCGATCTTGTGGAGAAGCTCGATCTTCCCGGCGGCTCCGGGATGTTCGTAGAAGAACAAGTGTCGCTTACCCGGGTGATCGATGCCGCTACCGGCGAAGCGATTACCAGTGATCCAACGTCACCAGTGGTGGTGCTAGGGGACTCGTTCGTGAACATTTTTCACGACCCCAGCCTTGGATTCGCGATCGAAGGCGATCGCATGAATGGTGCAGGCTTCGCACAGCAACTGGCGATGAAGCTGGAACGTGCGGTCGATGTGATCGCGATCAATGGCGAGGCCTCCAGCGGGGTCCGTGAACAATTTGCCCGCCGCTACGACGATGAAGTACGGGCAAAAAAAGCGGTGGTCTGGGTGATCGCAGCGCGGGATCTTTTCTTGTCCGAAACCCCAGGCAAGGGCCTCGTGCGCTGGGACGATGTGACATTCAACTCATCGCCCCGCCCCGCTCAACCCGGGGGAGGAGATGGAGCCGGAGCGAATGATCAGGCCTTCACGGTAAGCGGAACGATCACCATGAAGTCTGCGATTCCGAATCCTCAAGATTCGTCCTACAAAGACGCACTCTACGTCATCGAACTGGAAGCCGCTGAAATTGTGAGAGGCAAGATGCCGAGCAACATCAATGCCGGAGACACTCTCTACATTCGCCTCTGGGCATTCAAGAACCGCACTTTCTCCAAAACCTCCAATGTGCAGGAGGGCGAGAAAGTCACCCTTCAACTGATCCCTTGGGATTCGAAGCCGGAATTGCATACCACCCGCATCGAAGACGATACGCTTCTCTTTGACCCAGTGCCGTGGTGGTTTGGCGAGCTGGCAGAGTAGCGCGAAGAGCTACTCTGTCTGGCTGACGACCAGGTGCTCAGCGTTGACTGCGGTCACGCCTTGCACTTCCGCGACAACGAACACGGCCTGCTCCTTAAGTTCCACCGAAGAGACAGCCCCATCGAGGCTTCCCCGCGATCCGTCGAACGAGACGCCAACAGATTTCAATCCGTGGCTCTCCAGCAACAGACGGGCTTCTTGCATCAATCGCTCTTCCGATTCGGACTGATGGACCAGCATCGCTGCTCCCCAGACGAAACACAGGAACAGACCAAAAATGGCGGGAATACGGAATCTGCTGGTTCTCTTAGGCACAAGGTGCAGGAACGTTATTTCGGAAAGATTAACAATCAACTGAATTTTAATGCTTAATGATTTTTATGTTTTTCACAGAAAAGCCACTTTACCGGACTGCTTTAATTCAAATACATTTAACACATCAATCCGCATCTATTCAGAGAATAGCTCGTAACTAGTTTATTATCAAAGCACTTAATCTTTCTGTTGATCGTGAAGCATAGATTTAAGAATTGAATGAATTCGCCATATATCACTGTAATTATTGTTTTTATAGAAATGCAGGTTAGAATTACCTAGGGCCAGTCCCAGAGGCGGGCTTTTTGGCGGGCA
>JAQCER010000554.1 GCA_027618625.1 Verrucomicrobiota bacterium | reverse complement strand
AATCCGTTCGCTTGCCACAGAGCTTCCGCCAGCGAGATGCCGCTCGACTTTGACAGCCGCTTAAAAGCAAGATCGACGACGATCGAGAGATCAGCGTCTGGAGCCAGGGCAAAATCATCGAACAATACATCCCCCCAATGCCCGAGATAGAACGTGTGTCCCAGAGTTGTGAGTCGATCCATCACAGCCATCTGACGCGGGTGGGTAAACTCTGCGTAACAATGAGTGAGCGCCGGGAACCGCTCGATCTCATCCCACAAATAGCCGTTCGGAATGGTGAACTCCTGGTGCTCGAAACCGCAGGCGCTGCTGATCTGGCGGCCGTACTTAAGCTCATCAATCCCCCCAGCGAAAGCGTAGCTGTAGGATTTCACCCCAAGATCCTTACCATTCGCTGCCGCTGCGAGCGAGCGACTGTCCAGCCCTCCGGAAATCGCGAGCACCGGCGCATTCGTCAGGCGCCGGGCACTGGAGTCTAACAATGCATCCAGCTTATCGACACAGGCATCTCGATCCTGAAACTCGGCGCTTTCAGTTCCGCCACTCCAGTTGAAGCGCTGGGTTCGACTTGAAAGGAATCCCGATGGGGCCAACTCCAGATCTTCTCCCGGGCGCACTGTCTTCAAGTCCTTGAAGTAGGTGTCGCAGCCAAGGAACATCCCGGTGGAAAGAAAGACGCACAACGCTGCGGTATCCAGTTCACCCCTCTTGCTCACGGGCTCGGCAAGATTGCGAAGACCTTCCGGCTCGTCCCGCAGATAGGTCATCTGGAGCGGAATCGCGGGAATTCGCTTCCGTTGCGAGGTCGGCTGGTTCATCAGCTGTGAACGATCGCCTTTCTCAGAACCGGCCATGTCATCCATCTGGCAGCTTGACCGAGCTTCGGATGAATTGATTGAAAAAGCACCCCAATGCGTGCCACCTCCTTCGGTGAGAGCAGACGAAACAACACCGCGTAGCTCAGAGAGAAAATCGTGCTCATTGCGACGATGTGGGTGATGGCGTTCTCATCAAAGGGAACTGATACGCGCGCGATCATGGCGATGCCCGCTGCCACTCCAGCAGGCAAGGCATAGGGCCAGACGCGGAAGAGCACCCTGCTGACCGGATAGTTGAAAATCAAGCGGCTGGCGAGCCATGTCTGCACCAACTGTCCAGCGGTAAAGAATACAGCCACGGTCCATGCAGCAACATGGATTCCGTAGCCACTTGTCACGTAGAGTGTACTTGTCAGGTAGAGTGTTCCCAGAAACAGTGGGGTGAAAATCGAGGTGAACCAGAGTGGAATTTGAGGTTTACCGACCGCATTGAACAGGCCGCCCGTCGGACTGCTGATGCACCGGCCAAGCACGCTGATCATCAGGATCTGTACGAGCATACCGATTTGAGCGAAGTCAGCATTTTTGTCTCCGTAAATCAGTGGTGCGAGCTCCTGGGCATTGACGAACAAGAGAAGAAGCACCGGGAACATAACGAAGGAGATGAGTGACAACATTTTGACATACCCCAGAAACAGCCGTCTCTTGTCACCGCAGATGCGGGCAAAAACTGGCATCGATACGTCCACGACCACTGGCATGAGGGACAGGAAGAGGATGTTCGCCATCCGGTATGCAAGTGAATACAATCCCAGCGCTTGAGGGCCGAGAACTTTGGCGATCACAAGGTTGTCCCCTTCATTGGCAAGGCGGGTGAGCAGTCGGGCTCCAATGATGTGCTTGGTATAACCGAGGATCTGCCCCCAATAACGAAAGCCGAAGCCCCCCGTCAGCACCAGCGGTGACTTCCAGATAAATATCCCAGCGATCACGGGGCCGATGATTGCTGTCGGGAGTACCAGGCTGAGAACCCCAAAGCCCTGCCAGGCTAAGATAACCTGGCCAATCGAAACAAACGTTTGTTGAACCGTTTCAAGAGCCACCATGGGACCGTAGTTAATCTCCTTTCGATACAGCGCCTTCGGAATGGATGCCACCATCGAGCTGAAGAATGATGCCAGCATCACCATGATCACTGGTCCATAGATCGGATCGTGGCTTTCGACGATGAATGGGGCGGCGCAAATCCCAGCGATTACAACAAGAAGAGAAGCCACCAGATTCAACCAGAAGGCGGCGCTTGTGACAGCACGCCTTTTCTCCTCTTCGCCATTGAAGAAGACAACATATTCACTGATACCGCTGACGGCGAGCACCTGGATCAGCGAGAGCAAGGTTGCACAGACAGCAACCACACCAAAGGCCTCCAGATCAAGAGTCCTGGCCAGGTAGCCAATGACTCCCAAGGTGACAACCGAGGTCCAGATCTTCCGAAGGAAGAGCGCCCCGGCGGCTTGCCCTGCTTTGCGTGCGGTTGACATAGTGGAATCGAATCGATCGAGGCCCTGCGTCAGGCCAGACAGTATCCAGTCCTGCCACTACGGGCCAATCTTACTCTAACCCACAACTGGCGTCGGGGAAAGTGATCAACGGGATGGAGATGCTCGCCAGATGCGCACGGCTCCACCCGATGGAGTCGACGACTGCTGCATTCATCGGTACTTTTGTGCATCGGTATTTCGACCAGAACTCTTGGAAGCACTTCCTGCACGATCACTTCTTCTTTTTTTTCTCTGAATCTGAATCCGAGCCGTCATCGCTGTGATAGTAGCGGGCGTAATCCTTCGAGCTGTAGTTTCCGTAGCCATAGTCGCTGTAGCCATAGCCGTAACCGGTAGCAGACCGTGTTGTCAGATAATTCACCACGATGCCGAGGACGTTGCAGCCTGCTTTCTGGAGCTGGCTGAGCGCGAACTTTTGCTTATGCCGGTTCAACTCGCGGAACTTTGTCACGAACAGGGCCTCGTCTGTGTAGTCAGCAATAAAGACCGCGTCTGGAAACAGGCCGACGGGCGGTGTATCAAACAGGATCACGTCGAAGTAAGCTCGCAACGAATTCACCAACTGCGCGAACCGCGGCGATTCAATCATTCCGGTTGGCGACTTGGTTGATCCTCCAGCTCGCAGCAAGTAGAAATTCTCGGTCTTCCCCAGAGCAAGAAATCCAAGTCCCTTTGATTCGCCAAGCTGAGCTGGGTCCTCTGGGACTGGCTCATTGGAATGGTACCAACGGATGATTCCCTGGTCGTTGGGTTCCTTTACGTTCCGATGCTGTGACGGCCTGCGAAAGTCGCAGTCGATGATCAGCGTGCGCTTGCCCTGCTCTGCAAAGAACGCACCAAGGTTGGTAGTGATGAACGATTTCCCTTCTGCCGGAGCGGAACTGGTAACGAGCATCGTCTGTGGATACTCGTTCTGCGACACCATCCTGATCGAACTATAGAGCACGCGGAAGCTCTCGATCACCGGTTCGTCAGTGCCCATGATTACCGCCAGCCCCAGATCCTCCACTTCCTTCTCGTTCTTCGCGGGAACAGTGGCAAGTACTTCCAACCCAAGAAATTTCTCGATTTCGCTGATCGACTTGAGGCGTGTATCCAACAGACCTAAAGCCACCGGCAATCCTACGAGACTCAAGCTGAAAATCGCCAGACTGGCGAGCATTGCCAGTCGTTTGTCGGGGGTTACTGGGATGTAATTTGGCAGCGCTCTGTCAATCAAGCCGAGGTCGGAAAGACCGGCTCCTTTTTGGATGCGAATATCGTCCAGCTTGCTTTGATGGTCGTTCATCTTCGCTTTCACGGCGTCGCGCTGGGTTTCCAACTTCGCGAACTGGCCAGCATGTTCTCCCCGGTTTTCCAATTTACCACTCCGGGCGACAAGCTCAGCACTCATCTTTGCAAGCAGTGTCTCCTGGAGGTACAAATCACTTTC
>JAQCER010000553.1 GCA_027618625.1 Verrucomicrobiota bacterium | reverse complement strand
CCGGTTGACGGCGAAGTCAGTGTTCCCACTGCCCCAGCTCAACTCTGCTGGAGCCAGCGCCGCGCGCGCTTCCCTCGCCGCCGTTACGATCTTCGGTGCCAGGCTATTGGTATAATCACGAATGAATTGCTGCTGCGTTTCATCAACCAGTAGATAGTGCAACGGGCGCAAGTTCTTCCACAGGACGGGGCCAGAGTGCGTGTGCGAACTGCAGACTACAATCTGCGCCGACTCAAATCCCCATTCCTTGATCAAAGGTTCGCGAATGGCATTGGAGAGATCGCGATCGATGCCCACGAGGTCCAGTGTGACCAGCACTGCCTGATTGCCCGAGCCATCTTCCAGCATCAGGACTTTCGCCCAGAGTTCCGTCAACTTGCCAATCGCGGGCTTCGTGCGGGCTGCGTAGCCGGCCATCCACATCGGTGCTTCCGGTGTGATGGCGACGCGAGCGACCCCGGCTTTCCACCCTGGTGGTGATGGTTCGTCTGCCAAGGTCTGCGAACACAATGTTCCTGTTAGGCTGAGCAGACACGCAGCAGTGAAAATAAGGAAGCGATTCATACGAGCCCGATGCTACCATCCGAAACTAAGGATTGGCGAGCAACTGATTTGAGAGATTTGGTCGTCGAGGCGAGTAAGGGTGCCCAACTGCCCAACAGTCATTGATTCAGAACCATTTTCGACCTGTGATATCGATCACCCATTGTTCAACCTCATCGTCGTTACTGAGCAGCGTGACATGCGCATGATTCTGGCCCCATTGTGTCATAGATTCACATCAAGCCAGGAAGGCTTTGCCTGCTGTCACTGAAACGGATACCTTGCACATGTGTTTCGATCACCATTCTCTCGAACCTGCTTCGTTGCCGTCCTCGTCTGCTGGATGGGTGGGTGCGGTGTGGATGCCGGGGAGAATGAGGACTTCTTTGAGTCGAAGGTTCGGCCACTCTTGAGCGAGCGTTGTTTCGAGTGCCATAGCGAAGAGAAGCAGAAGGGCGGGCTGCGGTTGGATTCTCGGGAGGCGATTTTGCAGGGAGGCGAATCGGGGCCGGCGATGATTCCGGGCGATCCCGCGCAGTCGCTGCTGATCGCGGCCGTGCACTATGACGACTCGGATTTGCAGATGCCGCCAAAGGAAAAACTCGGTAAGCGGGCTGTGCAGGATCTGGAGCAATGGATCGCGGCAGGGGCGGTCTGGCCGGGTGGCGAAAAGAAGGCGACGGGTGCCCAGGCTGAAGCTGCCTTCGAGATTACAGACCAGCACCGTGCCTATTGGGCCTTCCAGCCAGTACCGGAACAGACAGCTGTGAGCCTGGACGAAATCGTTGATGCCACGCTCAACGATCTGGGATTGCAGGCAAATCCGAAAGCCTCGCCCCAGGTGCTCATGCGACGGGCAAGTTTCGACCTTATTGGCTTTCCGCCGACATTTGAGGTCGTGCAGGCATTCGCAAACGACACCGACCCTAACGCTTTCTCAAAGTTAGTCGATCGCCTGCTCGCCATGCCGGATTACGGCGAGCGCTGGGGGCGGCACTGGCTGGACGTGGTGCGCTATGCCCAAAGTAACGGCTACGAACGCGACGACGAAAAGCCGAACTCGTGGCGCTATCGCGACTATGTCATCGACAGCTTCAATGCCGACAAACCTTACGATCGCTTCATCCTTGAACAACTCGCTGGTGATGAACTGCCGGACGGTGGCGATGCGGGCCTCATTGCCACCGGCTTCTATCGCCTGGGCGTGCACGATGACGAGCCGGACGACAAGCGTGCTGCCGAGTTCGATGCGCTCGACGATATGCTCAAGGCGACGACGGAAACGTTCCTTGGTCTGACGGCTGGTTGCGCGCGTTGCCATGATCACATGTTCGATCCGGTATCGCAGCGCGACTACTACGAGCTGCTGGCATTCTTTCGCAATGTGCAGCCGTATCCGGCGGGAACGCGTGACATTGCTGGCGGCGGTCAGGCCCTGGCAGTGAGCGAGCACGGCGCCAATCCCATCGAAACGCATGTCCTCATTCGCGGCAACGCCGGGCGACCAGCAGCGAAGGTAGAGCCACGATTTCCCGACATTCTCGGCGGAACCGCGACCCTTCCAGTAGTTTCGGCAAAGGCATCCTCGACCGGACTGCGGCAGTCGCTGGCGCAATGGATCGCGCGGCCTGAGCATCCGCTGACCGCACGGGTGATGGCGAATCGTGTGTGGCAATACCACTTTGGACGCGGCATCGTCGCCACGCCGAACGATTTTGGCAAAGCAGGCGAGCCACCTACTAACATTGCACTACTCGACTGGCTGGCTGCCGAATTCATCAAGGGAGGCTGGTCAGTGAAGCACTTGCACCGCGTCATCATGAATTCGAAAACCTACCAGCGGGCGTCTTCGGGAAATCTGGCAAGTGAGGCCATCGATCCGGACAACCGCTTCCTCTGGCGTCAGAACCTGCGGCGGCTGGAAGCGGAATCCATTCGCGATGCGATGCTTGCTGCCAGCGGCGTATTGAATCCCAAACGCGGCGGCGACCGTGGTTTCTACCCCGCGGTGTCTGGAGAAGTGGTCGCAGGGGGCTCGCGTCCGGGGCGCGGCTGGGGCTGGTCCGCGCCCGATGAGCAGAATCGTCGCAGCGTCTATGCCTTCGTCAAGCGCACCATGGTCTACCCGTTCTTTGAGATCTTCGACTACGCCAACACTGAGGGATCACTCGGAGCGCGCCCGACGACGACGGTGGCACCCCAGGCATTGCTCATGCTCAATGGCGAATTCATTGCAAAAAGTGCAGCGCACGTTGCGGCGAATGCTCACTGTGAAGACGATCCTGTGGCCGCTGTTTTTCGAGCAACCTTGAGCCGCAACCCGACCGATCAGGAGCGCACCATGGCGGCTGACTATCTGCGCCAGCAGACCG
The DNA here is from genome assembly GCA_027618625.1 of Verrucomicrobiota bacterium. GTDB lineage: Bacteria > Verrucomicrobiota > Verrucomicrobiia > Verrucomicrobiales > DEV007 > JAGROY01. Next base: position 898 of record JAQCER010000553.1, on the reverse strand, counting down.
CGCACTATCAGGCAGGCGATGATCAACTGACGTTCTCGCCCGACTATTCGCCCGCGTTGTTCACCGAGTATCATGATGCGCTTCCGCCCGATCGTTATGTCACCGGACCTGCTGACGGGAACTGGAGCTACTTCAAAGGGAGCTGGGGTGACGTCTATGAAAGCATCACGAACAATGACACCGAGCGACCACCCTTTGCTCTGTGGAACCCTGAAGGGAACGACTTTACCATCAATGGCCACATCACTCTGAGCAACGGAACCACCAGGGCCTCGTTATTCTTAAGAGCGGCAGCCGACAACCAGATCGCCACTGGCTACGAAATCCTCATCGACGCAGCCAGCGGAAACATTGCCATAAGGGAACACCGCAAAGAGGAAATCCTCACCCTTGCCGAGGCTGCATCCACCGTCACTCGAGTGCTGCCGATCGATTTTCAGGTTTCCGCCAAAGGAGAAACCGTTGTTGCCCGCATTGGCACGGTCGAAGTCCAGGCCGAATCCGACACCGCACCGTCCGGGCGCTTCGGCATTTCTGCCAGCGGCGGCTCCGTCGAGCTGCGTTCGATCGCAATGGAAGTCGACGGTAAATCGGTCGCGCTGATCGAGCCCGACCCAGAGCGTCCGGGGCAGCGTGCGTTTCAGGATTTCTGCGCGCTGCTGTTCAATCTTAACGAGTTCGTTTATGTTGACTAACACTGACATTGTTTCATTCAACACAGATGGAGAGGTGGCCGGTGCCGCGCCAACTCAGGACTAACATGAACATTCGCCCAGAACACTTCGAACACCAGAGCCGCCGCTCCTTTCTCAAGGCGTTCGGCACCTCCATGGCGGGTCTTTCACTTTCCGGTATCTTTCCCGGCGAGCGCGTCTTTGCAGCGCCCGCCTCGGCACTG
>JAQCER010000552.1 GCA_027618625.1 Verrucomicrobiota bacterium | reverse complement strand
AACGGGGCACGCCAGCAGATCGTGGATGACCTTGCCATGCACATCGGTGAGCCGAAAATCGCGACCTTTGAACCGATACGCCAGCGCTTCGTGGTCGATCCCCAGCAGGTGCATCATCGTCGCCTGGAGGTCATGCACGTGCACGAGATTTTCGGCAACATTGTAGCCGAACTCGCGCTTTCAGCGCTGTGGGAATCGAGGCGTTGGTTTCTGGAGCGTTGCCCCAGGCTGGGTTGAGTGAGCCCGTGGGGCTCCAAGCTAAAGCTAGGTTGAGTGCCGTACCAGCGGCAATCTGAAAACCGGATAGTTCTGGCAATTTGAAACTCCGATGTGGAAGGCGGAGCTCACCTCTAAAGGGCAGGATGCAAGCGCCGATCGTGAAACCGACTGAATGAATACCATGCCCAACGCCGCTACCATCCGCTGCGCCTTCACCGGGCGAATGAAGGCCTGAAACTCAGATACGATCAGGTCTGTGGCGGACTCGACGCCAATAGCGCCAATCTCGATGCTCTCCATTGCAAGGCGCAGGAAGGATGAAGTGATTGCAGGAAGTCGCTTCTACACCGACTATGACGGATCTTGAGGGTCTTGGCGCTGGTTGAGCGACTGGGTGCAGTGTCTACGAAATCGGGGCACGGAGTCGATAGAGGTGATTTCGCGTGAGTATCTTAAACTGACCTCCGCGCCAGCAGGAACCAGGCGAAGGTGTAGCTGCACGCGGTCCATACCGCCAAGGAGAAAAATCCAAGCAGGCCAGGCGTCGGGTGTTTGAAGGTTTCTCCGAGGGCGTAAGGGGCGAATTCTTCTTCGAGTGGCCACTTGAAGGTTGGAGCGTATTCGGGTGGTGGTGGTTCGCCAGCGTAGAGATTCGATTCGTCGATGGTGAACTCAAACTCGGATGACGAGACGTAAGTTTTCCAGGGCAGGAGCGAGACCGAAAGGTTGTCGTAGGGGTTGTGCAGATTGCGTGCCTCCAGACTCTCGGGAGGGCCTTCGGTGTAGACGGTGATTTCTTCGCCCCAGAGCTGGGAGGTGTCCATGATGCGCTGGCAGCCGAAGCTGGGCATGAAGCGGCTGGCGATCCTTGGAACTAGCGCGTTGTTCCAATCTTTCAGTGGAAAGAGGAAGCCGGAGAAAAGAATCTGGGGGATGAGAAAGAGGGGGTCCACGGTGGCTGCCTGCGTGCGGGTCGATGACCAGGCTGAAATGGCGAGACCGATGGTCGATGCCGAAATGGCTGTCGCCAGGAGTCCTGTGACCTGCCAGAGCACGGAGCCCAGCATGCCGTTGCCCAGGACTTTGAGCAATCCGTAGATGAGCCCGCACTGGAAGCAGGTGATCAAGGACATTCCGAATACCTTGGATATCAGATACGAGTGGGTGCCAAGTCCGACGAACTGTTCGCGCAGGAAGATCTCTTTCTCCCGCACCAATTCCTGCGCGGAATTGCTACAGCCAAACCACAGCATCGCGATGTATGCCAGGAACAGTTTTTTGCCGGTGGTAAATTCTTCGACGCCCGCAATCGCAATGAGGCTCGCGATGACGACCGGTTGCGCCACCAGCAGCAGCAGATTCTTCCAGTCTGACTTCAGCACCGCCCACTGACGGGCCAGGAGGATGGGGGGTGCCCAGCGGCGACGCATTTCCTGGACATTGGGCAGAGGTTCGGGGCCGGTGGATCTTCGGCTTAAGCCAAAGGTGGAGTCGGCTCCCGATGGATTGAATCTCGCGAATTCTGCGCGCCATTGATCCGGCGTTTTGGCATCCAGCTGATTGTAGAGCTGTGTCAGGGTCTTGATGTCGAAGAATTCCTTGGCGGCTTTCGATCGACCGCGAAAAATGCTTTTTCCAGGATAGCCTTTGCCGCTGTGCTTGTCCCGATGGGCCATCACCACTTCGATGCTGTCCATGAGGTAGACATTCTCTATCAAGTGCGTTGTGCAGACGACGGTGCATCCGGTATAGGTCAGTTCCTGCAGGAGCTTCATCAGCTCCAGTTCAGATGCGGGGTCAAGGCCTGAGGTCGGCTCGTCAAGAAACAAGAGTGCCGGGCGATTGAGCAACTCGACTCCAACGTTGACGCGCTTGAGTTGTCCGCCAGACATGTTGCCGGCGGGGGTGTCAAGGTGTTCACCGATTTTGAGGCGTTCTGCGAGACTTTCGATCAGGCGTTCAATCTCTGCCGACGGCGTGCGTGCGGGAAGGCGGAGCCGTGCACTGAACTGCAATGCCTGGCGCGCTGTCAGCTCAAGGTGGACGATATCATTCTGGGGGACGTAGCCGAGCAGCCCTGACAAGTCGTCTATTTCGTCGCGCGGGTGGCCATTCAGCAAAACTTTTCCTGCGGCCAGCGGGACGAATCCACACAGCGCCCGTAGCAAGGTTGTCTTGCCTGCGCCACTGGGTCCAAGGATTCCAACGAACTGACCGGACGCGGCGAGGAAGTCGACGTCTTCGACAATGCGGTCGCCATTTCGTTTTTCAACTGCGATGCCCCTGCCTTCGACCGAGCACCCGGCGGCGTTCGGCACGTGGGCCAGCGAGAACCCAGTGTAGCGGAAGAACTGGCTGCCGAACTGCAGGCAGTCGCCGATGACCATTGGATGTCTGTCAAAGGGAAGGCCGTTGGCCAGTGAGCCTGCGCGGCCACAGTCAATGAGAACGAATCCGTCGTCATCAGTCTTCTCCACAGTCGCCTGAAGGCGCGAGACACGCGGGCCATCGAGCCGGATGTCAGCATCCTCCGCACGCCCGATTCTGAGGCCGTCGACCACATCGAATTCGTTTCCAGGTTTGCTGAAAACGGCGTTGGGTTCCGTTACCTTACCGGGCGTGAGTGACTCGTTTTGCGACGACGCCATTTCTGGTGCGACTGCAGCCTGTGGAGTCGGCGCTGACGCTGGCTTCGAAGCCGGCTCCCAGACGATGGTGATCTTTAAAATCCCGACGCCGATTTCATCGCCTGGCTGCACCGAGACTGGAGTGGTGACAGGCTGGCCATTAAGCGTCGTTCCGTCTCCACCATCGGTATTGGTGAGAACAATTTGATTCGCTGACCAGAGGAGTTCGCAATGGCTGCGGGATACGGACGGGTGCGGAAGCTTGAGGCTTGCGTCCAATGAGCGCCCGATAAGAAATGGAACTCCTTCTTCGAGTGGACGCCTGAGGTTCGTGCCTCCAGAGAGCACGACTTCCGGGGTGTCCGCTGATGCCATGCCGAGCTTTGAATGAAATGCGATCTACGGATCCGTCGAACCAATTAGGGAATGATGATCCACACTTCGGCAGCGCGATTCTTTCCCTGATTTTCCTTATCGACGAGCTCGCTTGGTCCGATTGCAATGGCTGTGGTCGAAAGCTTTAATCCATTCTTCTCCAGAGTCGAAATGACGGACTGCGCACGCTTCATGGAAAGTGCTTTGTTAAATTCGGCAGAACCCGTCTTGTCGGCAAACCCAAGAGCAAAGCAGATCGCCTTGTTGTTGCGGGTCATTCCGCGGACATCGGGTTGATTCAGCGCTGCGGCTAGGCGTGCTGTTTCGTCAGGCGAAAGCGAGTTGCTTTTGTTGGGAAAATAAACCGTCGCAACTTTACTAATTTTCTGCGCTTCCCTCAGCCCTTTCTTCGCGCGTTCCTTTTCCTTCTCGGTCTTGTCAGGTGCCTCGTCGACCCGGCGAAGTGCATCTGCAACGAGACCCTGGCCTTGCGGCGAATTGGTTTCGTAGGCAACCATACCTGGGGCTTCCTCCCGTTTTGGTAATTCCGCAACGTTCTCGATGACTACAGCCTCCGACCCGTTACTTTGTGGAG
>JAQCER010000551.1 GCA_027618625.1 Verrucomicrobiota bacterium | reverse complement strand
GGATGACATTGGTAACTTTAAATCTTCCGTCACCTGTGGTGTCCTCCTTCTTTCCAGGAATCAGGAACCATACACGGCGACCAGGTGGGTCTCCCCGGGTAAATTGAACTTCAGGATCGATATAGGTAAGCTTAAACGTGTAAGGGATCTCCACACGTTCCACCAGATGAATTGCGGTCTGCCAGTCCGGTGTCTCCTGATCGTTTATGGGGCTGGTGCCATTCCTGAACTCCGCAACGTTCGAAAATCCGTCTTTATCTTCATCATTTTCGAGACAGACGGGTGTAATCGGATCAATCTTGTACTCATACCACCACCAGTTGTCGACTGGCGGCCAAAGCGGCGCCCGCTCACGATCCTGCATGTCAAACACCTCTTCTCCTTTACGGAGGATTGGCGTAGATACTGCAAGATAGACAGGTTTCTCGGCCTTTCTCGGCTGCTCCCAAGTGGCACCTTCTGTGAGAAGTTTAGAAGCATTCTGAATCTCAGTTATTGGAGCTGCGACCGTTTTATTGCCTTCTACAACGTTCCCCGACCTCGTGACGTCAGAAGTTAACGACTTATAAAGTAGGAAGCCACTCACGCCGAGAGCCAGCAAGCCGAAGATCAGCAGGAGGACTCTCTCGTATTGTTTCTGAAGATTAATTTCCATATTTCGGTAAATGTGTTGGGAAAGAGGTTAGGCGTCGGCTTTCTTTTTCTTTGCTGCTTCTTTGACTGCTGCGGCCTTTGCTGCGGCCTTTGCTGCGGCCTCTTCACGGGATACAAAGCGGATAGCATCCACAACCAGCTGCATTTTGAGCGATTCGTTGCCGAGTACTACAGATATGCTCTGCCCGACTTCTTCGCCTTCGGCGGGCTTTTCTGCTCCCTCTTTATCAGGCCCTTCCTTTCTCTCGTTCTCAAGGCGTAGATACCTGGTTGAGAAAAAGACGGAACCTTCCGGGGTTGCTGCCAGGTTGTTCAAGACATTACGCATCGAGTCCATATCTCCGGTTATGGTGGCAATCAGTGGATATCGCTCGATTACTGCGTCTTCCTTGATCATCGGCTCCTTCTTTTTGCTCTTACTCTCTTTCTTGATCCTTGCTCTAGGATCTTCAACCACCGGTGGCTTTTCAACTGCCAATGGCTCGCGTCCCATAGAGTCAATCGCTTCAATCCCGGAGTTGATCAGCAAATCGGCTAACTGGCGGGCGGAGATTAATTGGAACTCCAGCCCGGGGACTGCGTCAGCCCGGGGAGGGAATTGCAATGGCTCAGCCATTCCCAACCGGAAGCCGTCGGCTTCGCCAAGGGCAACACCCCCAAGATTGGCACTGTCCCTGACTTCTTCAATATTCTTACGAATCAGGGCCTGAAGGTCTGGAACGGAGAGGTTTTCCGTTAATTTGGGCTGAAAGGGTACCAGCTGCCCCTCAAGCTTGACGACTTGCTTGGAGAATTCATCGACCTCAGTCGTCCGAGTCGACTTGTTCTTTTCGTTGGGGTAGAAGTCCTGCCCTTTCAGGCTATCCACAGCGCCCCTGACTTTGCTGTATTCGCTGCTGGCTTCTTTGAAACCTGAATATGCTTTGAATGCGAAGAAGCCAAGAACTGCTGCTCCAACCACCAGCACGAAAGTGTAGGCGGCGAGAAACGGGTTTTTCTTAATGTCGTTCATATAGTGAGAAGTATTCTTAAGTCAGGAGAACGAATCAGCGCGCCAATGTATTAGGGCTGTATAGAATCTTGTGGTTCACTTCGTTGAGTGGAAGCAACATCTCCCACTCGTAGGCCAACTTGCTGCCACCTGCGCCTGAATTGACGTTAATGAAGGAAGCGCGGTCCTGCTGGAACGTGACGGAATCAAACTTAAAGAAAGGTAGTGTGCCTTCCCTGCTCATGGCTTCGATTTTGTCAAGGAACTTGTCCGGCATGGAACTTGCGGCGGGAGTGTCGTGATACAACCCCCTTAATCGGACGTATTTGACGAGCAGCTCTGGTTCTACACCCTTCTCTTCGATGATAGAAGGAACGGGGACTTTGGAAGTCGTCCGAGCAGCGAACAGGCTTTGGGTAATTGGGTCTCTGCCGTTGATGGGAACTGGCTCAAACTCGGTGATCCAGATGCGATCACCACCCATCTCAGTCTGGATCTTGTTCAACTCCTGCAGCATGTTCAGCCAGTAGTAGCGGCCATTCACTGCATTTCGAAGATACCCAAAGCGCTCAGACTCGATGGTTAAGGCGCTATCCTGCTTCTTGATTGCATCATCGATGTCTTGAAGCTTTCCCTGTTCTGCCTTCAACTCATCGGCAAGAGCGGAGGCCTTTGTGGTTCCACTCATGAAGTAAACCATTACTGCCGCCAAAGCACCCAGCAAGCATAATGCTGCGGTGAAAAGGTAAGGCTTCTTCTTGTTGAGGTCGCGCTGCCTTTGAACCGACTCGGGGATGAGATCAATCTCGACGGCACACTTGTTGGTATCGCGCAGTGCGAGTCCAACAAGCTCGCCGAGAGCGTGCGCATCCTTCGCGGCCGCCGCAGCATCCGTCCCGGAGACTTCGACTTTCCGAAGAGCATTGAAGTATTCAACATCGATGCCAAGCTTCTCCTTAAAGAACTCCAGCATGTAAGGGAGCTTCGCACTACCGCCAGCAAGGTAAGCAATCTCAGGAGCATTTCCTCCCTGTTGTGTGCGGTACATGTTGGTTGTTCTCACAACTTCACCATGAACTCTGGTCATCGTGGTTCGGATCACTTGAGAGAGTGCCTCTACTCCAGGATCGGCATTCCCCGCGACGTTGCCACCGAGTGCGACGATTCCGTTCTGGACTTTCTGGGCCTCTGCTTCCTCGTATTCGATCTGGAATTCTTTGCCGATGTTCGAGGTAATCGCCGCGCCACCCACCATGATATTACGAGTAAAGACACGGTCACCGTCGATGTAAATGAGGTTGGTTGATCTGGAGCCGATATCAATCAACAGAGCGGTCTTCCGCACATCTGGATAGTTGAAGCGAAATGCGTTGTAGAGCGCCATGGGGGCGGCATCTACGGTCGAGGTAATGAACTTTCCTTCAACGGCATCATTGATCTCAGTCAACACTTCGGACTTGATCGCAACCAAGGCAACTTCAGGCTCTTCGCCGCCCATAAACAACTGGCTGTCCCAGGAAACCTCATCGATTGGAAAAGGAACATTCTGAACGGCCTCAAACTGGATGATGTCCTTAAGCTTATCCTCAGACATTGGAGGAAGCTTAACGAATCGGGTGAACACCGCTTGACCAGGAACACCATATCTGATCGGGCGTCTGCTGACCTTCAGTTGCCTGGCTAAAGAAGCGACTGCGTCCTTGATCTGGGGTGATCGAGAGCCTTCGGCTGAAGGATCTCCGGGCATCTCCGCAAAAGCATAGCCACGTAAAGTGAGCGAGCCTTTCCCTCCGGTTAAACGTGCCATTCCGACACGCTGGGATCCGATATTGAGTGTGACTAAGGATTTCTTTTCAGCCATGTGAGTCTAAATCGAGTAAACTGAATCTGAAGCGGCAGCTGGATGGATTGGATTGAGCTAACCGCGGGAAAGGAAGGTGTTGCGACCCGATCGTTAGAGATTGGTTCTCAAACGCCAAGTCAAATCTGCGAAATCTTATTTCACTTCGACGTGGTAGTCCGACCAGAGTGGAGCAAACGGAGTCTCCTTCTTCGCGACGAGGCCGTCAGCGGACGTGAATGTCGACGATTTCCAGAAAGCCTGCTCTGGATTCTTTTTCCCGGTGGAATCGAAGAATCCCACTGTTTTCCCGTCATACTCAACCTCCACA
>JAQCER010000550.1 GCA_027618625.1 Verrucomicrobiota bacterium | reverse complement strand
AGTGCAGGCGAAAGATGAAGCCTTCGGCCGCAATCCAGTTTCCCCGCCAGATGACGCGCCAGTGCCGGATCACTTGTTTGCGCAGAATTTCATTCGTAACGATTCCTGGTTGCTGCCCGACAACCGTTCGGAGATTCAGGCATATGAGATCGCAGCGGGCGATTGTGGTGATGGGTACTTGTCGCCTGCAGTAGGAATGGCACCAGGCGTTGAGGATTTCCCGGGAACGTGGGTTGCCGCTGAGCCTCCGCCATTGCCTGAGGATTGGGTTGCGCAGCAAGTTCTGGAACTGCCACAGCCATTCTCTTTCTCGGGCGAGGATTGGTTGAAGCAAAAGTTAGCGCCTCCTCAGCCGAATCAGGCGTTTTGTGGGTTCGAACATGCTGGTGAAGGCTTTCAGGAAACCGTACCACTCCAGGAGGCTATTCCAACCGCACCCGTCAGGGCTCCGCGAAATTCACCAAAAGACTCTTTCGGTGACATGCTGCTCATCGATACCGAATTCATTGACAGGCATGGCGGTAGTTCCCATTTGCCTGCCCCACGCCAGCAAGGCCAGGGGCCAAGGCGCGACGAGGTCGATACTCCATTTGTCCCTACCCGAGTGATCGCCGCTACGAGTGAAGGGGAATGACAGTTGGAAGGAAAAGCACCGTCGCAAGAGTCGGGGGCGTCGACGCCGGAAGCGCGTCGAAGATAACGTGGAGCGCCTGGCTGGTAAGAGTATTTGGAGGCCAGTTCAAGGAGTGCTCGCGCTGGCTGCTGTCCTGATCATTCCGGTTTTTTTGAACTGGGCGTACAAGAATCAGTGGGGCAATGACTGGCACCTGAACCGAATCAAGGAAGCCCGTGAGGCACGTGAACAGGAGTCTCGGACTCTTGAGGCGACCGGGTTGTCATCAAATCCCGTTCCCGAGCAAGCCCTGAGCGTGGAGCAGAGCGAACCTGAAACCGATAGCAGTGAAATCATGGAGGAGGCGATCCTCCCGCCGGAAAAAAGAGAAACGCAACCGCTCGATCTTTCTGATAACCTCGACTTCGGCGACTAATAAGGCTTCCTTGCCGGAGCTCTATAGGAAGTCGCTCATCTCATAGAGCTTGGGATCGCGGGACGGAACATGGCTGCGTTGTCCCTTGGCAGCCATGAAGGCTGCGAGCATCTCATCGTCGTCGAAGGCGTCTCCGAATTCGGATTCCAAGGCATCAGGATCCTCGCCTTTTTCAAGACGGCTGATCATCTCCTGCATGGCATCCGGCACTCTGCCGCCCATCGCGCCAGCCATTTTCTGCATGAAGCGCGCGAGTTGGCGAGGGTCCGGGTTCTGGTCATCCATTCCGGACATTTCCCGTTCCATTTCCATCATCAGCGACTCCATCTTTGATTCATCAAGTCCGCGAGCAGGTCGTCTTCGGGCCCTCCAGCAGCGCTGTCTCCTGATCCCTTCGTGACGGTGAATCGTGAGACGCGTTTCTCCATTTGGAACAAAGGGTTGTCTGGGCAGCGGGGGATCTTGTCTTTCAACGAAAGGCTTCGGGCAAAAAATGAATAAAGCTTGTTGTTGTCTGGACAGTAGAATTCGTAAATTGGCATTGATGGTGTGAAATTTCTACAAACCCTAGCCATTGTGTGACGATTCGCAATCTCAACTCGTCGAATACGACGTCGATCACAACAATCCGCGGTTGCGATCGATGGAGGATTCAATAGAATGCCATCGCGATAACCTTCCCTTTTCCAATGATCCGTTCTTTTGTTCCAATCCTTATTGCGCTCTCCATGGCGCTTACAACTGGCTGTATTTCCACTGGCGGGTTCCCGATGATCGGCGGCGGTTCCGCGGGTTCGGGCGTTAGTTACCTCGTGCTGGACACCCACAGTGACCACATCCTGAATGCCACCAACCATACGGGACGGCGGCCCATCGCCAGCCTCACCAAGATTGCCACGGCGAAAGTGGTGCTGGATTGGGCGGCGGCAACCAATACTCCAATGAGCACGGTGGCAACGGTGCCACCTTCGGCGGGCATGATCGGTGGGTCGAATCCCATCGGGCTTGGTCCTGGCGATCGCATCACCCTGCGGGACGCGATGTCCAGTTCGATGATGGCTTCGGATAATCTTGCAGCCGAAACGCTGGCTGCCTTTGTCGGGAATGATCTGCTGCGGCGCAGCGGAAGGGGCGGGGATCCAGTGGCCGAATTCGTGTCGCAGATGAACGCGCTCGCTGCCAGGAAAGGCATGTCGAACACACGCTTTGTCAATGTTCACGGAATGGAAGGGCCTTCTGGAGGGGGTTCGTCCAGTGCAGAGGACCTGGCCCGGCTTTGCCTCTATGCAATTGAGGACCCGTCGTTTACGTTCTACACATCGCTCACCAGTCGGCGTGTTTCGTACGACAGGCAGGGGCAGCAGCAGTCGTTCACGGTGAAGAACACCAACAGCATGGTCGGCAATCAGAGAATCGACGGGATCAAGACAGGGAGCTCGCCAGCGGCCGGCGAATGTGTGATCATTACAGCTGATCGTCCGAATACCGTCAAGGATCTAGGAGACGGCCGAAAGTACGTCAAACCGCACCGCCTTTTGGTGATCGTGTTAGGGTCAGGGAATCGCTTTGGCGAAGCTACTGGACTTCTTAATCAGGGATGGCAGGCGTATGACGCCTGGCTAAATGCTGGTTCGCCCCAAGTTCCTGTCGACAAGATTCTGAAGACTTACTAACGTCCTTCTGTGCTATTTGCCGATACAGAAGGATCCAAAAATCACTCCTAGCAGTTCCTCGGCATCGACCTTGCCGACGACTTCGCCAATGGCGTCCAGCGCCGAGCGGATTTCAAGAGCGGTAAATTCCGGAGACTCGCTGTTGTCCAGTGCTGCCATAGCTGCGGTGAGGAAACTCCGCGCGCGGGACATGCAGTCGAAATGTCGGGCGTTGATGGCCACCATGCTGGAGCAATTCCCGCCCACTCCGTCTGCCAGGAGGTCGAAGATGGCATCGCAAAGATCATCCAAGCCTGTCCCTGTAGTGCATGACAGGGCGACTCCCTGGGTTCCTTCCCACTCGGCGTGCAGGCCCAGGTCTGCCTTATTGAGAACGAGGAGGTGCTTCGCTGAGGAATCGGCGGGTAACAAAATTCGAGATAGCTTGGCGGCGTGCGCATCGACAATTTCCAGTATGAGATCTGCGTTTGAGAGTTGTTTCTGCGCCCTTTCGATTCCCTCCAGCTCGATTGAATCTGTGGCCGCGCGAATGCCTGCGGTATCGACCAGCCGCAGGGGCAGGCCGCGGACTTGGATCGACTCCTCAATCGTGTCCCGTGTGGTGCCCGCGACATGACTGACAATCGCACGCTCGAATCCTAGCAGCACATTGAGCAAGCTCGACTTTCCAACGTTGGGTGCTCCACAGATCACGGTGCGCACCCCCTCACGCAAAATGCGTCCGCGATTGGCCGTCGCAAGCAGGCGGTCGAGCAGGTCTGCGACTTTTTGCATACGTATATTCAGTGCGGATCCCGTCTCCGGACTGATGTCCTCTTCGGGGAAATCGATGTAGGCTTCGACGTGCGCCAGAACATTGAGCAGGTCTTCCCGCGCAGTTGAGATCTCGCTGCCCAGTCGGCCCTCCAATTGCTCGTTCGCCGAGCGCAATGCGAGCGATGTCTGTGCAGAGATCAGATCCATCACGGCCTCGGCCTGGGTGAGATCCATCTTTCCGTTCAGAAAGGCGCGTTGCGTGAACTCGCCGGGTTCGGCTGCTCGTGCTCCCGCGCTAAACAGAAGTTCGAGAATGCGCCTGGTTACCAGTGCGCCGCCGTGACAAC
>JAQCER010000549.1 GCA_027618625.1 Verrucomicrobiota bacterium | reverse complement strand
CTGAGGCGAAACCAGTTTGCCGACGCACAGCACGGGCTGATTTTCGAGCGGCTGGTCGAGTCGCCAGGAGCTGATCCTAACGCGCTAGCCGCGAAGCTGAAGCAGGCGGGCGAGCTGGAGGCAGTCGGCGGTAAGGGAGCACTCGCCGCACTACTGTGCAACGGCGGCGGCGCTGAGCACGTCGCGTTCTTCGCCGAAGCCATCGAGGCCGCATGGAAGCGGCGCGAGAACGCGAAGACGATCCGGCACATCGAGGCCGAGATAGGGAAAGGGCGCGATCTTGGCGAAGTGTTAGCCGAGGTGGCACCGGCGCAGACCGCGAGCGAGAAAGCGTTCCTCGATTCGCTGAACGATGGCGCGATCACGACCGGCCAACTATCGGCAATGGACGTGCCGCCGAAGGAAAAGCTGCTCGGCGATTTCTTTGAGGTGGCGGACTTCGGGTTCATTTACGCCACGCGCGGGCTTGGGAAGACCTGGGAGTCGATGGCGATGGCGGACGCGATGGCACGAGGGATCGGGCTGGGTGAGTGGAGCGCTGGCGACGCCCCGAGGCGCGTTCTCATGGTCGATGGCGAGATGAGCCTCTCGGATTCCAAGGCCAGGGCCGAAGCTCTCAACATGGCCGACGGCCTACAGTGGATTCATAATGAGCACCTGTTCAACGTCACCGGCAAGACGCTCAACCTCACCGATCCGGCGCAGCAGGACGCGCTATTTTCCTACTGCAAGGCGCAGCGGATTGATTGCGTCTTCATCGACAACCTCTCTTGCTTGTTCTACGGCATCCGCGAGAACGACGCGGACGATTGGGGGGAGTGCGTCCTGCCGTGGATTCTCAGGATGCGGCGCGAGGGTATCGCGGTGATCCTGGTGGCGCACGCCGGCCGCAACGGGCTCATGAGAGGCACGAGCAAGCGCGAGGACCAGGCGCATTGGGTTCTCAAGCTCAAACAGGCACCGAGCAGCGCAGGGGACGACGATGGCGCAACGTTCATCTCGCACTTCACCAAAAACCGGCACAGCCCAGAGAAATCGAGCCCTTCGCTATTGTGGAATTTTTTGCCACAAGCCGACGGCAAGGTCGAGATCGTCTGCAAAGTCCATACAGGCTACGACGCGTTCCTCGATATGGTGAAGGACGGTGTCGATTCAAATGGTGACATCGCCGACGCGATGGGTGTCAACAAGGCGACCGTCTCAAAATGGATCAAGAGGGGCGTCGACGATAACAAAATCGAGAAGGATCGGAGGGCGCTGAAATGGATCGGATAAACGCAAAGTTGCCAAAACTACACCTTAAGGAAACGAACTCGGCAACTTTGGAGACGCCCGAGGCAACTATTGGCAACTTTCCCGCGAATACGGCAACTGGCGCGCAACTTTCGGCAACTTTGCAAAATCAGGATGGCAACTTTGACGTCGAGAATCATTCGGTTCAGACCTCCGAAAGTTGCCAGAGGCGCGGCCCGTCGAGCCTCTTCCGCGTGGAGTTTTCACTGGCGCGGCGGTAGTCGAGGCGCTACGATCTGCGGAAAGTTTGAGCGTGTCGGGCATTGGGTCTGGGTGCGAAGAACGAAAAACGAACGCACCCGTAAATCATGCCGACCAATATAGAAATACTTCGAGCTAAAGCACGCTCGTTCAAATCTACGCTTCGTAGCGCAACCCCTGAAGAGAAGAAAGGCCATGCAGGAATTGGACTTGCCGAGAACTTCAACAGGATCCTTGCCGACGTAGGCGAGGCTCATCCGGACCTGAAGGATTCGCTTCCTGCACCGCTTACCTTGAAAGGCGCGTTTTCCGAGGTGGGGAAATCGGATACTTCGTATCTCGATCTTGAAATACTTGCAGATCAGCTTCTGGCTCTACTTGATCTCGTGGAGAATTAATTATGGAACTGCACGAATTCGTTAGGGAGACGCTTTCCCAGATCATTAAAGGTATTTCTGAGGCTCAGAATAGCGAGGCGATTACAAAATCAACCGCAGCGATTGTGCCAGTTGGACAAGGAATTGATGACGACAAGAACCTCAATCAAGAAGTTCAATTTGATATCGCCGTCACCGCACAATCCGGAACGGAAACCAAAGGAGGTGTTGGCATCTTCGTCGGACCGGTAACCCTCGGATCAGCAGGAAAGTCCCAACAAAGCACAGACTCAATGAACCGGATCAAGTTCGCCGTGCCAGTCTATTTGCCGGCTCAGAAAATTCGGCGAACTCAGGAATAAGGGCGCATAACTCCCGCAGTGACTGGACTCAAACGGCGGCTAACGGATCGATTTGATCAGGCTCTCACAGCGTCCGATCTGGCGCACTAGATCCCGTGCCGCCGGTCGCAGCGCACCCCTGTAGGCGTTGCGCGATGCCTTGGCTTTGCCTTCTACGGAGCGCGGTCCAGTCGATTTCTCCCAAGGTCGCCGCTCCAAGATGAGCAGGCGCATTCGCTCCCTAGCCTCGGGCGACCAGTTCTTCCCCATCGGTTCCGGGCGCTTCTGTTTTTGCCAAACGGACTAGGTTCGGGATCTCTTCCCCCTCCCGTTCTGAGGGCGGTTCCGCGTCCGCTTTTGATTGGGGTTCGGCGCTCTTCAGCAGCGGGCGCTCGATTGCCCGGGACTGCCGTATTTTCTCCAACGCTAGAGAGGTGCGCACACCGCAGGCTTGGGCACGCAGCCCGACTTGAAAAAACAGCGCAGCCCAAGCTGGACTGTGATTCTGTGCCATCCCTTGCCGAAGCGCATCGTGAAACATCGCATCCAGGACGGCCATCTGTGAGACCAGCGTTGCCGTGATTCGGCGACCGTCGCCGTCTTCGATCTCGTTGGCTTTCTCCTCCAAGGTCACCGCCACTTCCTGCCAGCGGGAAAAGGTCAGCTTCAGATCCTCCATCGATTTGCCGGCGGAAACCGTTGGCGACAAGTTCACGTCTGCGATTCGCAGATCCATTTCCTCAGATTCGGTGCTCGGGGTTTCAGATTCGATATTCTGATCATCCATAGTGTAAAATAAACACCACGATGCGCAGGAGTGCCACGATCATTTTTCGGCGTGACACGAACCAAACCCCGTTCAAACTGTTCATCCGCAGGGATTTCGGAAGGGCGCGAGGCTGGAGGAATCGCACAGCAGGGCTTTAGGGTTTAGAAAATTCGCCACAGAACTTATTTTTTGAGCCATAGTCGCGAATATCTCATGTCTGAAGACCACAAGAAGCAACTCCAATCCCAGCTCTGGAACATCGCCAACACCTTGCGCGGCAAAATGGGGGCGGATGAGTTTCGCGATTACATCCTCGGCTTCATCTTCTACAAATACCTCTCCGAGCGGATGCACCTGTTCGCCGATGAAATCCTCAAACACGACGGGATCAAGTTCGATGCCATCGATGAGTCGAGCACCGAAGGGAAGGAAATTCTCACCACCATCGAAGAAGAATCCGTCGGGCGACTCGGCTATTTCCTCAAGCCAACTGAGCTATTTCACAAGCTTGCGGAAAAGGGCGCACGCAAGGAGGGCAACTTCATCCTCGAAGAACTGACTGCCGTCCTCAAGCACATCGAGGGCAGCACCATGGGGCATGACAGCGAGGAGGACTTCGAGGGGCTGTTCGAGGATCTCGACCTCGGCTCATCCAAGCTGGGGAAAACCGAGAACCAGAAGAACGAACTCATCGCCAAAGTGCTCGTCCACCTCGACCAGATCGACTTCCGGCTGGAGGACACCGAGGCCGATGTGCTAGGCGATGCCTACGAATACCTCATCGGCCAGTTCGCCAGCGGCGCGGGGAAGAAGGCGGGCGAGTTTTACACTCCGCAGGAGGTCAG
>JAQCER010000548.1 GCA_027618625.1 Verrucomicrobiota bacterium | reverse complement strand
CAGGAAGCCACGGCACGATGCAGCAAGCCACCTCGAACGGGGAAGTATTGCTGGAGATTTTTGACGGTGAGGAGGCTCATGCGACGCAGATGGGGCAGTTTTCCGCCCAGTGATTCGGAGCAATTTCTACAAAGGGAGGCCGTGTAGAGAACTGGGCCTCTGAGTGTTCGCGCCCCGAGCGTTCACCGAAGCGGCAGCCAGGTTTGAAATCAGCAATTCCCGGGACATTGCCCTGGATGGCTTTGAGTTTCGTCTTTGGCGTGCTGTCAAGACGCAGAACGCTGTCCAGTAACCCCTGGGTGTAGGCGTGGCGTGGTCTGGCGAAGAGATCATGCACACCGGCCTGCTCGACGACGCGTCCGGCATACATCACTGCGACTTCATCGCAGACCTGCGCGATGACTCCCAAGTCGTGCGTGATCAGGATGACGCTCATGCCCATCTCTTTCTGCAAGTCGGCAATGAGTTCGAGGATTTGCGCCTGCACCGTGACATCGAGCGCCGTGGTTGGCTCGTCGGCAATCAGGAGCTTCGGCTTGTTGATCAGCGCCATCGAAATCATCACTCGCTGGCGCATGCCGCCGCTGAGCTGGTGCGGGTACTCGTTCAGGCGCTGTTCGGGCTCGGGAATGCGCACTTTCTGCATCATCTCAATGCTGCGGGTGAGCACTTCTGCCTTGCCGCAGTTGGTATGAAGAAGAATCGCCTCGGCGAGTTGACGGCCGACGGTTTGCACAGGATTCAGAGCGGTCATCGGCTCCTGAAAGATCATGCTGATGGCGTTGCCGCGGATCTTTTGCATCTCATCCAGCGGCAATGATACGAGGTCGCGGCCCTCAAAGCGGATGCTGCCGCCGAGAATTTTCCCATGTGGCTGTGGCAACAGCCGGGCGATGGAAAAAGCGGTCACGCTTTTGCCGCAGCCGGACTCGCCGACGATGCCAAGCGTCTTCCCGCTCGGCACATCGAAGCTGATGCCGTCGACCGCAGTCATGCGCCCGGCATCGGTATCGAACGCGGTTACGAGGTCGCGCACTGCAAGAATGCTGGATGATTCCGAACTCATTTGTCCCTCCTATAGGTGTCGAATACACGCAGAACTTCGCCAAAACTGCGCCCGTTGTCCGTGGCTTCCTTCGTTTCTTTCTTCATGTCCGGGTCGATCCAGAACATGTGGGCGTCGAGAGGCTCTCGGCTCTGGCGAGCATTGCCGGTCTTGGGCCACTGCACCCAGCGCCAGCAAAGGTAGCGATAAAACGGCGATTCCCAGGCAGGAATGGTGCAGGCACGATCCTCGACCAGTTTTGCCAGCTGCCAGGACAGTTGCTGGACTTCCTCCTCAGTCTCTGCCTTGCGGTGCTGATCGATGATCGGGTCGAGGAGCGGATCGGCCGTCTGCGTGATGTTGTTGGTGTCGGTGACGATCTCGCGTTTGCCATCGGGGCCCGTCTTGAATGCATTGTCAGAATGATAGTCGTCCCAGAATCGCGGATACGGCGGCTGCGCACCAAAGCCGGCGAAGGCCAATTCGTGATTCTTCTGATCCAGCTTCTTATACAACTGGGTGGCATCAAGGCCCTCAACCTTGATCTCCAGGCCTGCCTTTTTGGCCTCTTCTTTCAGCCGAAGCATGATGGGGGTGATCGTGCCCGAGTTGAACGTCGAGAGAGTGAACGATAGGCGCTGACCGGCAGCGTTCTGCAAAATGCCATCAGGCCCGGCCTGGGTGAAGCCTGCTTTGCCAAAGCTCTCGCGTGCCAGGGCCGGATCATAGGGACGGGCGCGCAGATCGGGATTGGTGAATTTGCCAAAACCTGAGAAGGTGCTCTGCATGCGGGTCTTGTCGCCGCGGAAGTCGACTTCGATCACTTTCTGGAAGTTCATCGCATAGTTGATCCCGAGCCGGATGTCGAGGTTATCAAGCGGCGGTTTGCTTTCGTTGAGACGGATGCCCCAGGTGACTTGCGGGAACTCGTTGTAGAACATGTGCCGCTCGATGTAGCCGTTGTAGATTTCGGGAATCTCCGCCTTGTCGTACCAGTAGCGCGGCAATCCACCGAGGAAGTAATCGAGCTGACCTTGTCGGAACATTTCGAACGCCTTGTCCTGACTGGCGATGATTTTGTAATCGAGAAAGTCGACATTGAAGATGTAGCGAAAGTGCTTCAAATCGCGTGCCCACCAGTCCTTGACTCGGCGCAGGGTGATGGAACGCCCGCGTTTGAGCAAAGTCGGATCAATGACATAGGCTCCCGTCGCAGGGCAGATGCGCCATTGATAGCGCGCTGGATAGTCCGGTCCGAACTCGCGGAAAAAATGCCGCGGAGCCGGTGGAAGAAGCGCATACCAGATGGGATCCGGTTTCGGTTCAGGGATGGTCACCGCAAACGTTTTGTCGTCGTACTTGGTGATCCCCGCGTATTCCTTGGTATACCAGTCATTGTACCACGGGTCCTTCAGATTCGGGCTCGTCATCACAAAGAACGTCATGAAGAAGTCTTCCACTTCGATCGGATTGCCGTCGGAGTAAGTCAGTGTGTCCTGCAGGCGGAAAAAAACCGTTTTTCGATCAGTGGAGATCGCCCATTCTTTAGCCATCCCGGGAATCCAGACATCCAGGTCCAAGTGACGCGTGATCAGACCGATCTCAACGTTGTCACGGTGTTCCCCGCGAAACGTGTTGTTGGCGTCCGGTCCGACAAAGCGGAATGTCGGTGGGTAGGTTGGGTGATAGTCGTGGAACGTGCCGCCCTTTTTTGCCGCTGGATCGCCGAACTCCGGAACGTCGGCACCATTCTCCCACTTCAAGTCTGCCGGGAGATCATCCGGCGTCTTCCACTGAAAGAATTCAGGTTTCGATTTCCAGAATGCCTGCACCTCTTCCGTGTTGTCGTACGGCGGGAATCGCAAGTCTTCAGACTCGGAGCAGGCAGTGATGAATCCGACGCAAGTCATCACGCAGAGACAGGCGATGGTTCGCGCCACGCGATTTGGGCTTGAAGAGCGTTGTGCGCTGCCTGGTTTCATCGGTAGGTCGTAAATTTTTTCGGATCAAAGGCTTCGCGCACCGCTTCACCGACGAAGGTTACCAGCACGAGCACTGTCGTCATTGCCACGAAAGCACTGCTGACGATCCACGGGTAGTTGAAATCCTCGGTGCCTTCGTGCAGCAGTCGACCCCAGCTCGGTTCCTCAGGCGGCAGGCCGAAGCCTAGAAAATCGAGTGCCGCCAACGAGGTGATAATGGCCGAGACTTCGAAGGGTGCCAGTGTCACCAGGATGGCGATACTGTTAGGGAGAATGTGCTTGAACAAAATGCGGCCGGTTCCAGTGCCGAGCAATCGTGCCGAGGCCACGTAGTCGCGCTCCTTTTCACGCAGCACTGCCGTGCGGATGTAAATCGTCGTGCCCATCCAACTGAACAGCGAGATGATGACCACCAGCAGAAACAGGCTGGGGCTGACGATCGAGCTGACGATCATCACAATGAATAGAAAGGGCAGCACGGACCAGATTTCGAGCAAGCGCATACCACCCAGATCCAGCGCGCCGCCAAAATACCCCAGCGCGCCACCGACAGTCACTCCGACAACGAAAACGAACGTCACGAACAGCAGCGAGGCAATGATCGCCTGCTGCCAGCCGCCGAAAAGGATCGCCAGGACATCGCCGCCCATCGAAGTCGTGCCCAAATAGTGCCGGTGGGTCCAGGACGGCGGCAGTGGCGGATAGAGGACCGTTTGCATACGGCCATCGGTCATGGACTCGAGCACTGCTGCCTTGCCATCGGAATAGTCGGTGAAGGAAACGCGTTCGCCGTTCTCGAAATCC
>JAQCER010000547.1 GCA_027618625.1 Verrucomicrobiota bacterium | reverse complement strand
CCAACGCCGGAGACGCCAAACGAATTCGGACTGAGTGAGTGTCAGTTCTCCGGAAATGAACTCGCTGACGCTCAAATTCTCATGCTTAAAAAACTGCTAGCCGGATTGTTGAAGGTATGGAAGCTTCCCCACTTCTCGCTTGCCACCCATTTCTCTGAGGCGCTTCTTTTTCAAGACTTTATCTACCATGGCTTACGCAATTTTCAAAACTGGCGGTAAACAGTATCGCGTTTCCGAAGGCGAACGTGTTGACGTTGAGCGCCTTGATCTCGAAGTCGGCCAAGAGGCCACGTTCGAAGAGATTCTCGCTGTTTCGACTGCAAGTGGTCTTCGGATCGGTGACCCTATCGTGAGTGGCGCATCGATTACTGCAGAGGTTACTGGTCAAGTGCGTGCGAAGAAGGTAATCGCCTTCAAATTCAAGCGCAGGAAAGGCTTCCACAAAACCAAGGGGCCCCGTCGGCAAATGACTCGCCTGACGATCAAGTCGATCTCGGCATAGTTCCCGCATTTAGTTCAAACACTCAGCTTACAGATTCCATGGCTCATAAGAAAGGACAGGGTAGCGTCAAGAATGGACGTGACAGTAACAGCAAGCGTAGGGGCGTTAAAAAATTCGGTGGAGAACAGGTCACTGCCGGAAATATCATTTTGCGCCAGTGTGGCACCAAATGGCACCCTGGTCGCGGAGTTGGCCTGGGCCGCGATTTCACTATTTTTGCTCTGGTAGATGGACATGTGCGCTTTGCAAAGAACGGACGCCAGGTGAACGTCGATCCTCTTGAGGTTGCCGTGACGAGCTGAAGTTTCCCAGCTCGAATGGTTGTTGTGAAGTTGAGCCGTGGGGCACGTTTCGCAGCATTCTTGTGGAGTTCCCTAATAGGATAACAATTATGAAGCAACTCATCTATGGCTTCTTCCCGGCTTTAATTTTGGCAACACAGTCCAATGATGCAGCAATCACTCTCGGTTACCCGGGCAATGAGGTGGTAGATGGGAGAATTGAAGTTTTCGACGTGGGAGAGACAGGAAAAAGCGGTGTCTACAAGATTGTCATCGGGCCTTTTTATAGGTTTATGTTCACGGGTATCGAGACGTATGGAAACGACGAGGCTGGAGCGGAAGGTGGCAACGGAATTCCGATCCACTTTGATGCGACCATCAAAGTGGACGGCGGATCCGACCAAGGCCCAGTGAGTTCTCCGACGATCACTTACACAGACGTCTCGCTGTTTAACACTTCAGATTACGTTCACAGGATCATTGACCCGGCAATCACTTACGTTTCTGATGGCGTTACACCCATTACGCTAGAGGTGACTTTCAGGAGCAATATTCAAGGAGGAGCGAACACGGCGACGCCCAACGGACACTTCAACCTTCTGGGAACTTCGCAAGCCCATCCGCGGGTGCCAACCGGAAGTCTTCATATTCCCGCAGGCCCCTACCTGTCAGAGGGTGCCGATCCTCATCCGGAACTGCAGGCCACTATTGTGAGGGACTGAGCGATCGGTGCGTAGGCACCGTTTTCTCTGTCGTAAGAAGGTGGGTGAATAAGCACAGCCTTATTATGAGCGCAATTCTACTTGGACACGCAGGGAAGCTTCGCAGGGTGGCAGTGATAGCTCTCTTGGCGCTGCCGTTCGGAGCGCTGGAGTTGCGAGCTCAGCAGGGCGAACCAGATTCGGTTGAAGCCAGTCCTCGACGGAGCGCCGTTCGTGACATAATCACCCCGCAGGAATTGCGCGAGCGACGGAAAGCCGCCCCGAAGCTCGGTGAGCTGCTGAAGGAGCGGGCCAAGCCTGCTCCTTCGCAAAAGCCAAAACCTTCCGCAAAGGATTCGCTGCTGGCGCGCTCGATCATCCTCTTCGACGGAGAAAAATACACACTGATTCCGAAAGGTTCCATCCTGCATCTGCCCGAGGCGCACCGGGCCCGGATCGTGGCAGAGCCTCAAGGGGGATTTACAGTCTGGCGAAAATTCTTAAAACGAAATGCTTCATGGCTGGCCCCCAAAGAGGTGCCCCTGGAAATGGCTCAAGGCGATGCGACGTCTGCTCAGGCGATACTGCGTGAAATAGCCAACGATGAGCGAGTGCTGGTGTCTGTATACAAAGGTGGACCGATCATGGTTCTCGAACCCGAACCCGTCCCTGCCGAACCGGAGAATCGCACCGCATCCCCCTGACTCCATTAACAACGAACTCTACAATTATGAAAACGTGGCAAACGGCAATTATAGTAGGTTCCTTAGCGGCTTCAGCTGGGGCTCAGGATCCTCCACCTGATCCACCTGATCTAGACGCTTGGATTCAGCAGACCGACTTTGGAACTGGGCAGGAGTTTCAGATTGAGGTTGGAAGTGAAGGATACTCAGCCGTTGCCGCTGGTTTGCCGGTAGGCGAAGCTGGCGCAAGATTTGAGTTGTGGGCGAAAGGAACCGCTTGGGACGATACCCTCTACCTTCTGGACACCGAATTCCTCAACGTTTACTCCCCAGAGGCGTCGATCGTTATCAGCTCGGAAGACCCCTATGTTCAGAGCGACCCGGACAGCGGATCGTATGTAAAGCGCACACGCGCGGACCGTCCGTTCACTGTGGAAATTCGTGTCGCAGGACTGTTGGACCCCACCGCGGAACCGCCGCCAAACGCTGCCGAACTGAATGTTTTTTTTTCCGCGGAAGGCCGTAACTATGACATGCTAACCTATTCGGGTCTTGGTCAGGATCCCTATTCTCTCACTGGCGACACCTATGGCAACCGCGGCAATGGCGACGAGACATTGGGCCCACTGTATCATGAACTTACTGGGGGGGACTGCGGCGAGCAGATTTATTCGATTGAGCGCCATGCCGCTGACGGTGTTCCGGCGGCGATCCTGGCCCAGCCAAAGATCGAAATCTGGCCCTTGTCCACCGCAACTCTGTCGGTGGATCCGGCTGACGACACTCAGGGCATCGACGCTATGGTGTTTGATGATAAGATTCCACCGCTGTTTCTCACGATGAAGCATCTGTATCCCGACTCCCGAACCTACGCGCAGATCTATTCTGGCACGGAGGTGGTGGGGACGGTCGGCACCGTCATTGGCGGCACCGAACGGAAGTATGGTACCTATTACCCCGATGCGGAACCGACCAATGTGCCACAGGATGAGAATGTCTCGCTCGATAATCTCTCGCTATATGCAGACGCAGACGGGATTTACACGTTCGAGGTGATCACCGAAACACCGTTCTTTCCAGAAGGTGAACGTTTAATGTACGTCACGTTCGAGGTGGACCGGGTGATTTTGGTACGTGGCTTGATAGCCCCGCGAGAATAGCACCCCATGATATTAGCCCAACCGAAACCTAACCGAAAGATAGATGAGAGTAAGGTTATCTCCGGCTGGTAGTCTCCGATGGGTGCGGCAGCGAGGAATCGCGTTGCTGGAAGTCTCGATGGCGATGGGACTGGCTGTGTTTCTGGCCTTGGTGGTGATGCGAGCGACGATGCTCGCGCTGTCCAACAACCAATGGACCATCATGCAGACACTGACCGACGCTTATCTTACGGGGGAAACAGCACTGATGGTCCGCTTGCCGCTGGCGGACGTGGTGGCGGGAGGAGCCGATCATTGGCCGGACATAAACTCCGACGATCCAGCGTTCACCATTCAGACGGAGGAGATCGGGAAAATGGCAGGTGGCCGAGCCGTGTTTGGAACGATAACCCGTTTCCGCGAGGAGGAGACACCGCCGGACAGTGCCGACACGGGGCTCACGGTCTGGAGGCTGCACTCGGTAATCGCCTATCAGGTCGGAGGGCAACAGTACATCAAGAGCAG
>JAQCER010000546.1 GCA_027618625.1 Verrucomicrobiota bacterium | reverse complement strand
TCCCGCCGCCGAAGCCCGTCGAATGTTCGAAAATTCCCGAAAATCGCGTTTTCTCCCAAGCACTAACTAATGAGGATCCTCTCCGCTAGGCCGTCCTGGGATCTGAAGAGACGGCGTTTCTCGGTCTCATTCCAATCTCCTGTTAGTTATGATAATGATGTAAATTATAGTTGCAAGAAGGTTGAATTGGGATGATTTTTACAGAACCAAATATTCACCAAACGCTATGCAGATACGCCGCATTCCTAACCGTTTGATTACAAACAACATCAATCGTGTACCGACTCGATCTTGCAGAGGAATGTCGCTGGTGGAGTTGATAGTTGTCATTGGAATTATCGGACTTTTGGCAACGATTGCGATTCCCAAGTACAAGGGAATCCAAGGCGCTGCTGAAACGGCGGCGGCTCGCCGCAATGCCCAAACGATTGCGATGGTGGCCTCGTCCGCTCAGTCGGCAGGAAATTTGACCATTGAAGAGGCGACCACGATCGATGATGCCTTGTCTGCGGTGGTGCATGGGCCATCGAGCGGAATGGGTATTTTTGCCGATATGGATTTCAAAGTGTCCGAGTTGACCGGCGAGGACCTTGCGCTGGCAAAGCAGTATTTAAGTTTTGAGAACGGCTCGCTGGTATACCACGCGGAAAAACAGGAACCCAAATCTGGCTATATTCCGTAGGCGGGCCGCTTCCCTCAACAACTTGTTGCCGCTGCCAGCATCGCTTCTTCGTAAGCGATCGTCGATGGGGCGATCCCAAAGTTCTTTGGTGTCCTGACGCTCAGGATGTCACACATAATGTTGATCAGGGCGAAATGGTGAATCGCGTGAACCACAGTATACATCGCCTCACGGCCGAAGGTCGAGCAGACCGTGGGTGACGCTGCATCGTTGCACGAAACCATGCATCGCACCCTTACTTCCTTTTCAAAAACAGCCGGGGAAAGCAGGGCACATGCTTCCCGGAATTGCTGAGTTCGGCCAAGCGCGATCGTGCAGTCCGATTCTACCAATGGATCGCGCCGACGGGCATCGTAATCAAGGAGTCCTTCATTCTCTGCATTCTCCGCATTCTCTGTATCCAGACCAGCCAACAGCGTTTCAAAGTGATCAAGGCAGTGGCGAAAATGGGAACCGATGGAGGCGTTAAACGCGCTTGGCACTTTGGTGGCATAGTGCATCGAATCGATCCCAGTCAGGAGATCGATACCCTGGTCAAGGATTTCGACAAGAGCCCTCCGTAGATCAACAGGATTCATTTCGATTGGGAACAATTTGGGTTGGGTAGGTGCAGCGAATCAACAGGGATTGGTGGGCATCTTGAGCCACACCTTGCCGAGGAGGGATCGTCCGTGAAGGCCGGATATTCCCCACCAACTCAGAAGAATTGGAACCTTCTTCCGATTTTGCAAGTCTGCCAGTGTCACAAGACAGTCGCACTCTGCCCACTCCGGCCCGTGGAACGGAAAATTCGTTTGATTTTAGGTCGAACGGTGGCCGAGACAAGACGGAAGTTCGCGGAGAGATCGGGGATACCACTCCTCCAGCGATGATTGGACCATTGCTTCATGTTTTCCAACTGAGCAGCCCACGGCGCACCCACTGGTCCGTCTATGCCCGCGTCCCGAATGCCCGCATGCCTGTTTGCCTTGCCACCGTTGATCCCACTGCTGTAGAAATGGAGCGCCATGCTTCCAGCCTCATTTCATCGTCCATTTCGTTACCTGGCTCGGCGACACAGCCCTCTGCTGTGCAAGCCGCCGGTGATGATGCGTGAGGACGGCGAACGTTGGGACAAGGATGAAATCGGGGCGTTTGGAGAAAGGCTGGCTGCCCACTACCTGTGGGCGCACGGCTGCGGCGTGCTTTATCGAAACTACCGGGCACCGAAAGGCGGAGAAGTCGATTTAGTCTGCCGGGATGGTGAAATGTTAGTGTTCGCTGAAGTGAAGACCCGCACTTCCGATCGCTACGGTCGCCCGATGGACGCAGTCGATGCGGAGAAAGAAAGCCTGATCATCCGCGGAGCCATGGACTGGCTGCGCCTGCTTGATCGACCGGAGATTTTCTTCCGGTTCGACGTAATAGAAGTCCTGCTTCCCGATGGCGAAATACCAAAAGTAACCTGGGTGAAAGAAGCGTTCGGCCTGCCGAAAAGCTATCGGTATTGACCGCGCGGGTCGGGCATGTCACTCTGCCATCATCACGCGTGTATCTGGCGATGGGTTTTGTCCACCAGCTCGATGCGGCCCCTCACAGACCGAGCTGTCCGGATTTTTTTGCACGAAACCCAGCTCCACCGTGAGTTCCCCGATCTGGGCGGCCCCCTGACGCGCCCGATTCCGAAGAAACCCACACAGCTCAAGGCTTGACGTTTCGCGGGGGGAGGGTTCAGGCTGCCGCGCATGAAACTGGAATCCCGCCGCCTTTCCCCCGCCCTCGCCGCTGTTGCTGCGACCATTCTCGCTGTCTCGGCACCCCTCGCCTCCTCCAGGGGGGCCGTCCTCTTCTCCGCGAGCGGCAACGACCTCCTCGTCACCCTCGACGCGCCTCTCACCTTCACCGTCACTGCGCCAGAGGGCCAGGTACACTACGGCATCGTCTTAGAGGACGTTTACTCCGCCCCTCAGTCAGACGGTCAAATCATCTCCCCCACCTCCATGACGATGACCCTTCCTTCCGGAATGTCGACCAGTGGGGACAATGCAGGGGGTATTAGGTTTTACTGCGAACTCGCTCGATCCGACCGATTTCTACCTCACCTGGAATTTCGGGGTATTGAGAGCCGTGAGTATCGGGAACACGGTGACCGTGGGCGCGGGCACGACCACCGTGCCCGGCTGGCTCGACCCCTTGGGCATCAACGGGACCGTGCCCGACCTCCCAGCCACGACGGCGCAGTTCATAAATACCAACGGTAACGCCCTTTCCAACCCGATCGCGGTGCCCGAGCCCTCGGCGGCGCTTCTGGCGCTGGCGGGCCTGCTGGGCCTGGCGGGCCTCCGGCGCAGCCGCCCCTCGTAGAGCGAGTGTGCCTGCAAGGCCACTCACTTCTCCCTGTGCGGGAAGGAGGATGGGTGGCCGGGCCGGAGGGGCAGGAAAGTGGCTGCGGCTTCAGCCGCATCATGGACGTGGAAACGGTGCTGCCAAAGCCGTCACGTCAGGAATCGCCTAACGTCTATTGGATCTTGAATGGTTGCGGATTCGGCCAAGTTTGCCAAACAACTTACTCAACGAATACACCACAGCCGATGTCATCTGCCCAACTCCTTCAGAACTACTACGACGCCTTCAATCGACATGATCACGAAGGGATGCTCAGCCTCCTGACGGACGACGTCGTGCATGGCATCAACCAATCGGGCAGCGAAGTCGGGCGTGACGCCTTCCAGCATTTCCTCGAACGAATGGAGGCCAGCTATTCGGAGCAAGTGGAAGATCTCGCTATCATGATCTCCCCGGACGGCACCCGGGCGGCTGCAGAATTCTTCATTCGCGGACAATACCTGAAGACCGATCCGGGCCTTCCGGAAGCAAACGGTCAGGAATATTACCTGCGCATCGGAGCCTTCTTCGAAATTGCCGACGGCAAAATCGCCCGCGTGACCAATTACTACGACCTGGCGGACTGGGTGCGGCAGGTTAGCCGTTAGCTGTAGCTCTTTGCTGTCAGCTGGAGGCCTCTATTGCGACCCAGCTCTTGGCTCTCACGCTACCTGCCCATCATTCGGCGGAACATGTCCCATCGGTTGTCTTGAGGGGTGGTGATTTTCGTGACGCTTTCGACCGGCAGTCCGCTGGTTTCGATCCACGCGCCGGCTGCTTCTGGATC
>JAQCER010000545.1 GCA_027618625.1 Verrucomicrobiota bacterium | reverse complement strand
ATCGAGCGGACAGCCCTCTGGCCCTCGAGGATCTGTTCGCCGGTGAGGACCGCGTCGGGACTTCCGGACTCGTTGCCGGTGTAGGCCTTCATGATCTCGAACTCCTCTTCCTCGCTCGGGTAATCGACTTTGATGCTGAACATGAAGCGGTCGAGCTGTGCCTCCGGGAGCGGGTAGGTGCCCTCCTGTTCGATCGGGTTTTGCGTGGCGAGGACGAAGAACGGGTTGGGCAACTTGTGGTCTTCGCCGCCGATGGAAACTTTGCGCTCCTGCATCGATTCTAGCATGGCAGCCTGCGTCTTCGGCGGCGTGCGGTTGATCTCGTCAGCGAGGATGATGTTGGCGAAGATGGGACCTTGGAGGAATTTGAACTCGCGTTCGCCGGTGGCGGGATCCGTGTAGATGATTTCGGTGCCGGTGATGTCGGAGGGCATCAGGTCGGGGGTGAACTGGATGCGCTTGAAGGTCAGGTGGAGGGTCTCGGCGAGGCTGGAGATAAGGAGCGTCTTAGCCAGGCCGGGGACCCCGACCAGTAGCGCGTGGCTCCGTGTGAAGATCGCGATGAGCGTCTGCTCAATGACTTCGTCCTGGCCGATGATGACTTTCCCAAGCTCGACGCGGACTTTGCTGACGGCGGCCTTGAGAGTTTCGATGGCCGAGGTGTCGGCGGTTGCAGTGGTGGAATCGCTCATAGTAAAGTGAATTTATTCGTGGGGTTTTACAGTGGATTGGTGGAAGTCGCTAGCTCAATCAACGAGGTCAGTCACAAGGGGACGCCTGCTGCCGTAGGTTTCCACGCCGCCGATTTGCGGGCTCGCTACCGCTCAGCAGGCTCCGCCGCGGCGGTATGGCCGATGCCGTCGAGGTCGATTTGAAGGCTTCCCGGCTGGGCCTCGACTTGGAGGGTCAGGGTTTCGCCAGCCTCGACGGTCGCGAGCCACTGGCTACTTCGCCAACCGCCAATTTCTCCTTCTAGCTCAGTGAACTCGCGGGCGGCACCATCGTGGAGCAGCGACACTTTGAATTCCCGCGCTGCCGCAGCGGGCACCTCCTCGGATGTACTCAGTCGATAGCGGAATCTGACGGTCACTTCGCCCTCGAAGTCGGCCGGCAGATCGGCGATCGGCACCGATCGGGTGAGCGCTTCGTCGCTGGCCTCGATGGCGAGCGCAGCACCGCGATTCATCTCGCTGGCCTCGTCTTGGATGGGATCGTCGCCGGAGCGATCCCACTCGATCAGGTGGGTTTGAATCCCATGGTCGAAAGTCATCACACGCCTTTTTTTCCCCTGCGGATCGAAATTCGTACGCTCCCCGTGTTCGGCGCCGTGGACGAACTGGCTCTCCTCGCGCAGCTGGCCGTTGGGGAACCAGGTTTTCGAACTCCCGATCTGCCGCCCGTGGTTGAAGGCCTGATCGCTGAGCAGCCGCCCGCCAGCGCCCCAGATTTTCCACCGGCCGTGTTTTTTCCCGTCGAGGTAAGGTCGTTCGTATTCCGGTTCTCCAGCGGGGTTCCAGCCCTGGTGCATGCCGTCCTCGAACCCGTCCGAATACTCGTGTACGAACGCCTTGGCACCTCCGAAAAACGTACCGAATTGCTTGCCGGTGAACGGTTTCCCCTCAGGGTCTAGTAGCGCGAGCGGCTCCGGGACGTCTGGCTCGGGGTTCTCAAAATCGTCGTATACCCTATCAGGCTCTGGCGTGAGCACCGGGTCGATGGTGATCGCGGCGATGCCGTTGGGGAGGCTCTTTTCGTAGACCTGACGCTCGCGGATGGTGCCGTCGCTATTGTAGAATGTCATGAGCCCTTCGAGGAGGCCATCGACCGCGTTGCAAGCCGACGCGCGCACGCCGTTGCCGTGGTAGGTGATGACTGGTCCCTCGCGTTTCCCATCGACGTAGGTGGCGCGCGATTTCACCCGCGGGGTGGGGCCTGCGAAGAATTCGGTCGCGGCGCCCTGGCGGATGCCATCGACGTACTCGAACTCCCACTGGATCATGTCCTCGGATCGTTCGAACGGGATCCGGCGCGTGCCCTGGAAGGGTTCTGAGCTCTCGCGCTCGACCAGCTTGCCCTTGCGGACGACCCATTCGACCTCCTGCTCCGCGGGTTTCGGCTCGTGGAATTTGAGCCAGGCACCCCAGGCGACGGCGAGTAGGGCGGTTCCGAGGAACAGCCAGCTGAGTTTGGATTCAGGCATGGGCGAGAGGGCAAGATCCCGCCTCCAGATCAAAGGTCAAGCGGTGCACGTCGGCAGTTGACAAGGGACTTGCTAGGGCTATTTTCCCCGGCTCTGAGAGGAAACGCTCCCGCGCCGACCTTTCAGAGCTCCACGAAGTGGGATTACCCTATGGTGTAATTGGTAACACAGCTGATTTTGGTTCAGCCATTCAAGGTTCAAGTCCTTGTAGGGTAGCCACTTCGTTTCTGGCTAGTACCTTCTCTCGCAGGGCTTTAGCGTCCTGTGACCAAGCCGCCTTCGCATCGCGGACGGTGAACTCCGGACGTGGATCGCCGCGATCGACGCGTCGGGGAAGTTCGAGGCCGAGTTCGTTCGCAGCAGCAGATTGGACGGGCGCAGTGGACGGGCGCAGATCAGCCATCGCCTGCGACCACCACGTCGTCTTTCAGATCACGCAGCACCCGCAAGTCACCCCAGTGGGCCGCCTTCATCCGACGTCCGCCGCTCTGCCTCCTCTCTCCGAACGATTCACGCTGCCGGGCGAAAAAGTCATCCACGAACGCTTGGCTCCCTAGCACAACACCGTCGGTGAAGTAGCGGATCCGACAGCGCAGGGCCTGGGCCAGGGTCAGTTTGCCTCCGGCCTCCAAAACCGCCTCGATCTCGCGCTGCGTGAAACCACCCTTCGACTTCACCACACCATCCGGCGTCTTCCCGCCTTTCACCTCCTGGCCGATCCCATACATGAACTTCCGATAGCGCTCCGCCGCCACCTTCCACGGAATTTTCTTCTCAAAGGAGATCGCAGAGATCAGGCCAGAACGGGCCAACCTCATCCCGCCCAGCGCCGCCGCGTAGCTGCACCAGCGATACGCCTCCGGCTCCTTCACCAGCCCGGCGCGGACCGGATTCAGATCGATGTACGCCGCCACCGCCCGCAGCGCGTCGCCGCCCTGCACCAGCATGCTCTTGAAGCGCCCCTCCCACAGCGTGCCGTGCCGACCGTGCTTGAAGTTGTAGGCCAGCGTCATCTTCAGCTTCAGCTCCTTCATGAACATCGAAAGGTCAAACAGCCGCGCCGCCACCTTCTCCGCGATCCGCCTCAGCCCCACCGCATTCCCAGCCTTGCGACAATCATCGATCTCCCGCAACAGCAGCTGCGTAGAGAACTCGTCCGACAACACCGACAGCCGCGCAAGCACCCCCTCCTCACCCAGCGCCGCCAGCGCAGTCGCCTTTTCGGGGACCTCCAGCAGCAGATGGAAATGGTTCCCCATGAAGCACCAGGCGATCACCCGCAGCCCGCTGAACTTCAGCTGCTTGAACAGGATCTTGTGGAACACCTCCTTCTCCTGATCCCCAAAAAGAATCTCCTGCCCAGCAGTCCGGGACACCACGTGCACCATCTGGGCACCAGTAGCCAACCGCTCTCCCGAGCGGTCCAGCCCAAGCAAAAATCTCCGCGTCTTTCTCATAGCACTGTATTCAAGAATCGCAGCAACACGACTTACGTCAACCGATTTATTTCAGGGGGACAGACCCTTAGATCTTTAGATTTATTAGACCCGACTGAACGTTTTAGAGTTCAGTTGAAATCCGTCTTCCGAGGAGGGCGGATTTGGGCGAATTGTAAAACGATTCCTGCCGGGTCAGGTAAGTCG
>JAQCER010000544.1 GCA_027618625.1 Verrucomicrobiota bacterium | reverse complement strand
CCCGCGCCAAATCCCCCTATTTTACGTTGCGAATCCCGGATAGAGCCAATTAAAACGACAACGACAGATGTCGCTTGCGATCGAAGTTTCAACTGGATGCTGGATTCTGCGGCATGTTAGAATAGTCCACGATCTTATACCATGCCTTGGCAAAAGCAGGAACAGTGCCAACGCTACCCACGCTACCCCGACCGAGAGTCAACCAAGTCAGTCAAATCAACCACGGGTGACCGCGCCTTTGGTGCTCGACATCAGCGCCACTCGAACGTACCCATTCCGCTCGATTATGAGCGACGCCACCGACACCAAAGAAAAAGTAAAGACTTTCATCCTTAACGAGTTTCTACCGGATTCCGAGCCGGATGAGCTTGAGGATGATACCCCTCTGCGCTCTGGAGGAATTCTCAATTCGATCGCCACCCTGCGGCTCACATCGTTTCTGGAAGAAGAATTCGACATAAAGATCGAAGCGCACGAGATGGGCGAATTCGACACCGTCGAAGAGATTGTGGCGCTGGTGACTGAGAAGCAGTGAGCGCCAGAGAGACCCTGCACGAGCGCTTTGCTCGAACAGTCAAGGATTTTGCGCAGAACGTCGCAGTGGTCGATCCGTCGACCGACGATCGATTTACCTACGCCGAGCTCGACCGGGCATCTGACAAAATTGCATCAGCGCTGTTTGCTTCGGGAGTCCTTGCTGGCGATCGCGTCGGCATATGCATGCCGAAGTCAGCGCGCGCTGTAGTGGCATTGTTAGGCATCTTGAAAACAGGCGCAGCTTACGTCCCTGTCGATGCAGGATCGCCGCCACAGCGCAACGCCTACATTTTCTCCGACTGTGCAGTGCGCTGCGTCATCGCATCTGATGGGGCGGCACCAGCGCTGCTTGAGCACGGAAATTACTCGCAGACAGCTCTGCTCGAAGGAGGACTCGTGCTCCTCGCGCAATCTCTGGGAGCGGAACCACCATCCTCATCTGGACTGGCGTACGTCCTCTATACTTCTGGCTCCACCGGGTCCCCTAAAGGCGTCATGCTCACGCACGGCAATGCCTTGAGCTTCGTCGATTGGTGCATCGGCGAGTTTCATCCGACGCCCGGTGATCGATTCTCATCGCACGCTCCGTTCCATTTTGACCTCTCCATTCTAGATCTTTACGTGCCGCTGCTCAGCGGTGCCGCGATCGTAATATTGAACGAGGCACTGGGCAAGAATCCCGCAGCACTGGCAGAGTGCATCGAGACTCAGCGCATCACCTGCTGGTACTCCACACCGTCGATTCTGCGCCTTCTGGTGGAATTGGGGAAACTCGAGCAGCGACAACTTTCCGCTCTGCGGCTCATCAACTTTGCGGGCGAAGTATTCCCAATCAAGTATCTGCGTGCACTCAAAGAAATCGTGCCGCACCCTGTTTACTACAATCTATATGGCCCTACTGAAACCAACGTCTGCACGTTCTACCGCATCCCTGATTCCATCCCGGCAGATCGCACCGAGCCGTATCCCATTGGCTACTGCTGCGACAACGATCGCGCCCGCGTGGTTGATCTCGATGGCTGCGATGTCGCGACAGGTGACGAAGGCGAACTTGTCATTCAAGGAGGCACCGTCATGCGCGGCTACTGGAATCTGCCAGAGCGCACGCAAGAGGCCTACTTTGACTCAACCGAAGCTGCCGATGGGCAGTGGTACCGCACCGGTGATGTGGTCCGTGAGCTGAAAGATGAGCCCGGCTGTTACCTTTACGCAGGCCGCCGTGATCGCATGATCAAACGCCGGGGCTATCGCGTCGAGCTGGGCGAAATCGAAGCCGCTTACCACCGCTACCCCGCCATGCGTGAGGCGGCCGCAATCGCTGTCCCTGACGAGCAGGAGGGCATGCTCGTTCGCGTCTTTCTGGTATGGAACAGCAACGAGGGCAAGGCACCTTCCACCATCAAGCTCAAAGCTTACGCCGCCCAGAATCTTCCGCCTTACATGATCCCCGACCGATTTGTCTACCTGGACGAATTGCCGCAGACATCGACCGATAAAACGGATTACCAAAAGCTGGCGGCATGGGAGGCCTACTGACAGGGCCGCAACAAGCCACCCGCTCCCGTTCCCGTTCCCGTTCCCGTTCCCAGTGCTTGCGGATTGCAAAACGCGTCGATCCTTGCCTACATTCACGGCGATGAATCAATACTATGTGCTCAAGAATGGCGATCGGCATGGCCCGTTTACGCGGACGGCATTGCGGGGAGAGCTGGTCGCCGGGAATTTTGCGGGGGTGGATCTTGTTGAATCCCGGGACGGTCTGCCCGCTGGCGCTGCACCCTACATGGTTCCTTTGGATCACTTGCTGAATAGTCCGCCGCCCTTGCCCTTGCCCGGTGGCGCATCGGGCCCGGCTGTGGCAGCTGTTCCGACGGCGTTCGAACGACAGCTTGCAGTGAAGTCGCGATCGGGCACGGCAAAGCCTGCATCTAACAAAGCACTTTGGATCGGAGTCTCGGTGGGAGTCGTGTTAATGGTTGCATTCGGAGCTTTTCTCTTCTACGCCGGACAGTCGGCTCTGAAGATTTACAACCGCTATGCTAGACTCATCGACGCTACGCCAGAGCAGTCCGCGCTGCCGTTGCTGGCGGATCGCGCCGGACACGTCACCGAGTGGACAGAGAGTTCCTATGAGCCAGACGGCGATGCGGCCGATCCACCGCCCGCAGTTTTTCAAAAGGTGACCTACCCGTCATCGGTGGGCAACCTTGTGGCCTACGTCAGTCCTGATCCCGAAGATGGCGCTAAGCACCCCGCAATGGTCTGGGCGCACGGTGGATTCGGAGGTATTGGCGAGAGCTTCTGGCATCCTGCCAGTCGTAAGAACGACCAATCGGCGCGGGCATTTCGAGAAGGCGGCAT
Source organism: Verrucomicrobiota bacterium (assembly GCA_027618625.1). Lineage (GTDB taxonomy): Bacteria > Verrucomicrobiota > Verrucomicrobiia > Verrucomicrobiales > DEV007 > JAGROY01. The sequence continues at coordinate 947 of JAQCER010000544.1, read as the reverse complement.
TGTTCTGATGTGCCCGTCATGGCGCAGCGAGAACAGCAATCCTGGTCGGTTTGAGTTGTTCTTTGGGGAAGTGGATGACTTGCTCGCAGCGGTTGAATATGTAAAGTCGCTACGGTACGTGGATGGGAATCGGGTTTACATTGGCGGTCACAGCACAGGAGGGACTCTGGCATTGCTCGCGGCAGCAGCACAGGCGGACTGCCGGGCGATTTTCTCCTTTGGCGGCGCACCGAATATGCGCAATGTGATGGAAGACGACGATGGATACGGGAACACACCCTATTCACTCGACAGCCAACGCGATCACGATCTGCGTAGCCCTATCCGCTATACCAAACACATCAAGCGTCCCACGTTTTACTTCGAAACTGGCTACGCAATGGCAGGACACCGGACCTGGTCGTTCTTCGATGAATTCCCTGCACCACCCGCCGCCAAAAATCTCTACGCCAAACACTGCGCATGGGAACTCACGCAAGAATCTGGCTATGTGGACGACGAGACCGAGGGGTCCACTGAGGAAGATGCGCTCAAGTTGCTGCGCGAGAAAAATTCCGACTGGTAAGGACAATGTTACTGCTTCTTACCCAATGTCAGCCACAGATCCACCGTCGCATTGATGAGCATCTCGCCCGCGGCGGCGTTCGTCCCCTTCAGCGAACATTCGATCATGGTGAATGGCCCGTCACTGCCGGACTCGCGGTATCGAAGCCGCATCGGCACGCATCCGGGTTCCACATTTTCTTTGGTAGATTCAAAGGTGAGCTTCCACTCGCCCTTGGCATCCGCAGGGATTTCCGCAGGTGCAATGTGAACTCCTTCCGGCAAGCCATCGGCTTCGATGGTCAAAGCGCTGGCGTGACCGTGGTTCCGCGTGACGTTCAAGGTCAGCTCTACCTCTTCTCCCGCCTTTAAGCCAACGGTAGCGGCAGCAGCAGTGACGAGCG
>JAQCER010000543.1 GCA_027618625.1 Verrucomicrobiota bacterium | reverse complement strand
CGATCAGCTGCCAGTGTCGACCCTTCAGCCGAGGCTCTACCCGAGCCGCAATTCATGACGCTCCCCGAACGCGCCGAACTCCTGCTGACACCGACCGCTCCATCCCCACCAGCGGAAACGGAGACAGACACAGAGCCAGACATCGAGGCGCCACAAGAAGCTTCACTGGCAGACGAATCCGCTCCTTTGCCTACGGACATTGCCCCGACGCCTGCCCCGGCCGAAGCACCCTCCCAGCAGCGCCAGCAGGAGCAACAACGACAGCTAGCCGAGAACGAAGAACGCGACAGACTGCGAACGCTGCGCCTGCAAGCCGCTGAAAAGGCACTCGCTGAAGCTCGCCAACAAAGCGTTCCAGAGAAAACGCAAAGCCCCCGTGCTCCTGCTCCTGCGAAGTCAAAGCGCAGCCCGACCACAACGGCCAAGATTCCAGCCGATCCCAGAAAACGCCAACAGCAGCAAGCTTCACCAGCGCCTCAATCTCCTCCGCAAGCACCTCCAGCACCGCAGGGAGAAACTCGCGGGCCAGTAACGGTCCGGCAATCCCAACCGAGTTATCCTCGCGCACTGGAACGCAAAGGCATCGGTGGCAAAGTTTCCGTGATGATCAACGTTGACCCGAAAGGCCGCGTCACCTCCGCCGCTGTGAATCGCAGCTCCGGCCACGACGAACTCGACAACGCTGCCATCACCGCAGTCAAGAAGTGGCGCTTCAAGCCAGCTCTCAAGAACGGCAACAGCATCGCCAGCAAGACCGCTGTCGAAATCGTCTTCCAGCCGCAATAGCGACCAACTGGTCAACGCCACGGAAACCGCGCACTGGCTCGCGAAAAATAATTCGCTGCGCTGAGGAATAAAATTTCAACGGATTCGCTCTCGTCCTGCGACAGCGCATTGCCCGAAGGCCTGCCTGCGTCGGATCTCGTTCAACGGACTTATCTGATTGTGACAAAAACAAGATTCGCGGAATAACTTGATCCTATTTTCGATCAAGTTGGCAGGCGACGAACAACGCCGAAAAAAGTAAATCCTAACTCAACGAATAATCCGAAAATACCCATGAAATTCACACTTCGCAAATCAGTATCTGCACTCACCCTGGCCACCTTGGCGATCGGACTTACCGCACTGATGCCCACCACCAGTGAAGCTGGAAAACCATCGAGGACATGGAATATCAACTCCCCAGGAAGTTACTCGCTTCGTGGAAGTGTATCGGTCGATCAGGGCGATGCAATCGTCATCTCTGCATCGAACGTCACACTCGATCTCAATGGCTTTTCCGTCTCCACCAAGGCGCGCGGCACAGGACGTGGCATCGTCATCGATTCGGCAAAAGCGGTTACCATTCGCAATGGCAAAGTCTCCGGATTCAACGCCAATGTGGCGCTGGTTTCGGCCGAAAACGCGAAGGTGTCCAACTTTCAAATCACAGGCGATGGCCTCGCTCCCAATGGCGGCCCCAGCGAGATCGGCGTGTTACTGATCGACAGCCGCGCCTGCACCATTGCCTCCAACAACATCTCTTCGGTGAACCTCGGGATCTTTGTCCGTGGCGGTGGAAGCACTGGCAATCGCATTGAGAAAAATGTCGTCGTAGGCGGCGCAACGGACGCGAACAACCTTTTCGGTATCTGTTACAATCCAGCTCCCGATGCCGGCCCTGAAGGCCCCAGCGGCGACAGTATTTACAACAACCACATCGCCCGCTTCAACATTGCGGTTTCGGTCAGCGCACAGTCGACATCCAATATTTTTACTGACAATACCCTCAGCTCTTTCTCCGGACCATTCCAGCCGATGGAAGCATTCGAGGCAAATGGCGGAACTAATGTGGAGTTCGACAATGCTTCATCCACCCTCGTTGCGACACCCTGATCGCTTTTAATCGAATACTCCCCCTGTTCAAATCGATGCCGGAAGCCGTCAAGGGGCTCCCGGCATCGTGCCGTTCGGAACTCCCGATCAGCGATCAGTTCCTTGGCACTGATGAATGCAATTTAGTGGTGCAAATGGCCCACCTCCACGATACATTGCCGACATGAAACCCGACCGCCTGCACTGCAAAGGCCCTACCCGCCGTTCGTTTCTGGAGCTGGGAGCCATGTCGCTGTGTGGCCTGGGCCTGAGCGATCTGGCCAGAGCGTCGAACAGTCGGGTGGTCTCGGAGGATGATCCTGCAGTAATCTTCGTCTGGCTGCCAGGTGGGCCGCCGCACATGGAGATGTATGACATGAAGCCGAATGCCCCATCGGAGTATCGCGGCGAGTTCCTGCCCATCCGCACCAACAACCCCGAGCTTCAGGTGTGCGAGTTGATGCCACTGCACGCTGGCCTCGCGGATAAGTACAACATCATCCGCTCGGTGCACCACACGTTTTCCGACCATGGCGGTGGCCACAAGCGGTTCCTGACTGCAAGGGATCCAAAAGAGCCCACGGGGTTCGTCAATGACATGCCTGCAGTCACGTCTTTCATCAATGCTGCGCTCAAACAGCAACAGAACGCTGCATCATCCGGTGGCCTGCCGACCAACCTTGGTGTCATCGAGAAGGGCCGCGATCAGATCGATACCTTCAGCCTGGGTGCCGCATGGATGGGCAGTCAGAACACCCCATTCATCGTCAATGGCGATCCCAACGAGGACAACTTCAAAATTGAAAGCCTGACCATGGCCGCCGGCATCGCCGAGCGCCTGGAGGATCGGTTTACCCTGCTCAATGGACTCGATACCCTGCGCCGCGATGTCGATGCCAGTCTATCGATGCGCGCGATGGACGAGTACAACAAGCAGGCGGTCGACATGCTGTTCTCAGACACTTTCCGCCAGGCCTTTGATCTGAGCAGGGAGTCGCAGAAAGTGCGCGACCGCTTTGGGCGGCATGCCTGGGGCCAGCGCGCGTTGCTCGCCCGCCGCCTGGTGGAAGCTGGTGCTCGATTCGTGACAGTCGTGCTGGAGAATCCTTATGTGTCTGGTATCAAGATGCCCGAATACGGTACCTACAACTGGGATTCACACGCCGTGAATTGCCACATCTTCAAAGAAGCCAAAATCCGCCTGCCCATGTACGACAAGGTGGTCACCGCCATGATCGAAGACCTCTACGCTCGCGGACTGGACAAGCGCGTCCTGCTCGTGGTTACCGGAGAATTTGGCCGCACACCCAGAATCGAAGTGCGCCCTGGCACGCACACCAAAATCAACCAGCCCGGCCGCGACCACTGGCCGAACGCCATGTCCATGCTGGTCGCCGGCGGCGGCATGCGCACTGGGCAAGTCATCGGTGCCACCGATCCCAAGGGCGAATATCCCATCGAACGCCCGCTTTCCCCAAACGATATATGGGCATCAATCCTGCACCACATGCGCATCGATCAAAACCAGACCTTCCTCGACCACGGCGGTCGTCCGCACCCGATACTCCCCTACGGGCAGGCGTTGAAAGAGTTGATGGGGTAGAGAGTTTGCTGGTTTTCAGTGTTCAATGACTTTGGCAGAGAATCGGTCAGCTTAAGGCATTCGAGGATCGCTCCGAGAATGAACCCGGCAAAAGACTGCGCTGCTCCCGTGCTGGTCCGATGCCGCAAGGGCGGCGTAGTATTCCCGGGTGGCCTTCGAGAATCGCTCGTTGCGAATGGCGCTGGAAGACGCTAACCTCAGATCATGTCCACCGGAGAAGCATTTCAACTGATTTCCGTCGCCGACTACCTCGAAGGCGAGAAACTCGCTGAAGTCCGGCACGAATACCTCAATGGCATCGTCGTCGCCATGGCAGGTGCCTCGCGCAGGCACAACACGATTGCACTAAACATTGCATCCGCGCTCCATGGCCACCTCGCAGGCAAGCCC